>NZ_DDQF01000012.1:289937-323462 GCF_002342555.1 Fibrobacter sp. UBA2449 | reverse complement strand
TAACCGTTCGCAATGCGGCGGTCATGGTAGGCAACGTACCAGTGGCCCTTGAATTCGGCAATGCCATGGTGGTTGTTGTTGTTCGCGTTGATGTTCTGCCCGTTAATGCTCGGGTTACCCATGAAGATGCCCTTGTATTCGTAGGGGCCCATCGGGTTGTTGGACATGCCGTAAGCAATACGCAGGTCGGCAGTGCTGTAAGACAGGTAATACTTGCCCTTGTACTTGTGGATGTACGAGGCTTCCATCGCCTTCGGGCCACCGATCTTCAGGTGAGTCTTGGAACTCACATCGAAGCCCTTCATGTCCTTGTTGAGCTTGTAGATGTTGAAAATGTCGTTGTTGTTGTTATTTGCCGGGCGGCTATCGCTGCTGCCGCCACCAAACGTGAAGTAGCCCGTACCGTCGTCATCGAAGAAGATTGCCGGGTCAAAGCACCAGCCGATGCCGTCGCAGTCCGAAATACCGCCACCCCAGTTGTTGATGAGCTTCTTGTTGCCCGAAACAGGGTTCGTCCAGGGGCCGGCAATGCTGTCGGCGCCGATGAGGCCAATGCCGCCACCACCGCCATCGGGGAACACGATGTAAAGCCTGTGATCGTTGGGGTTCACTGCAATGCCGGATGCCCAGATATCGCCGATACCGTCAACCTTGCGGGCATCGTAGATAATGCCGAAGTCGGTCCAGTTCTTCATGTCCTTGGTGCGGAAACCGTAAAGGGCCTTGATGTTGTAGCCGTTGGCATTGGCTGCCGCCGGGTCGTCGGAGTCGGTGATGACGTAGAAATACGTATCGTCTGCGGCAGCACCCGGGTCGGCGAGGTAATGGTAGCTGGAAATCGGGTTATCCGCGAGAGCGGATGCAGCCAGGCCGCATACAGCAGCGAGGCCAAATTTTCCCATAAAAGACTTCTTCATTTTACACATCCCTATGTTAAAACGGCAAAATTGCCCTTTCTTGACTATAATCTACCTCCGAAAATGGCGTTTTTCCCACCCACGAGCAGACTTCTCATTGACTATTTATCAATAACAACTAGGGAGGGGAGCGCAAAAAAAAGCGCCCCGGGACTAATCCCGAGGAGCTTTATGACGCCGTAAAGGCGCCGGTCTGGATGTGTGGTGTTTAGGGACTCTTTTAGGCCGTGTACGGACTTATTCCGCAACCCTGGCCATAAACTTCTTTTCGCCGCGCAGAGAACGGAGCATGTACATACCCTTGCTGAATCCGGCCGCACGGAGCGCATCGCCCACATGTGCACCATCGAGATTCACCGTACCCACCTGCTTGCCCTTCAGGTCGAACACGCGGTAGGTGTAAGACCCGAACGAGTTGAACTGAGCGACGGTCTTGATCGCGGTAGTACCTTCGAGCGGGTCGGAATCTTCGGCATCCTTGCCCGCGACGAAGTTGATGTAGTCGATATCCATCCAGTCGCCGGTAACGGTGAACCGGAGGATATGTTCGCCCGCGGGGAGCTTCACGTTGGCGCTGACCTTGTTGTAGTCGTCATAGTTCTCTTCGCCGGAACTTGCCTGCGGGACGGCAATCGCATCGGTGATGTTCTCGCCATCGATGGAAAGCTGGAAGCCGGAAGTGCTATTGGCAGAAGCGACGGCGGCAAACATGGTGTAGTCTCCCGCTTCCTTCACGTTAACGGTGTATTCGAGCCATTCGCCCGCCTGGTTGTAACCCACGACATAACCCGTAGCCTTCTTGTAGATGTCGACACCGGTGCCTTCACGCAAGTCGCTATCACCGTGGTTCTCGGAATCGTTCTCGTTGTAGGAATCGACACCCGCACCGCGGCCCGTACCCGGTTCGTCAAAGTTTTCCATCTCGATCTTGCCGGGGATAGCCCAGGCCGTGCCACCGAACGGTTTCTGCGGTTCCGGAGGCGTGGTGCCACTGCCCTCGAAGCCCCATGCCTTCACGTACATGGTAGAATCCTGGTTACCCTTGAACACGAGGAACAGCTGGTTCACGATACCCTTGAGGCCAGAAACTTCGCACTTGTTTTCGGCGTAAGTGTTCTTGCTGCCGGTATTCTTAAGCGTGCAGGTACCTGCGAGCGTACCCGTCGCAGAACCCGTGCGGATTTCAATCTTGTTGCCGTCAGCAGCACTCGAAGCCTCGACCGTAAAGCCCGTTGCCGCGGTACCGAAGTCCACGCCACTCACACGTATCCAGGATTCCTTGCTGGAAAGCGGAATCAGCACGTGTTCGGCCTTCTTGCCCTGCACAAAGTTGGAACGGCTGCGGATGCCCTTCTGCTTGGAACTCGTGAGCGCCGGATACCAGTCGTACGGGTCGAAGTTCTCGATCTGCTTCGGGCCTTCGTCCGTCACCTTCACCGTCTGAATCGTACCGTCGTTGTTGTAGAACATTTCGTCTACAGAAACGCTACGGTGGTAACCTTCGTTCGGCTTCGGCTGACCGTCATCGGCCGGAATAATTTCAAGTCCGTTATGGCCCTTGGCAATACGGCGGTCATGATAGACAACGTAAGAATGGCCCTTGAATTCGGCAATACCGTGGTGGTTGTTGTTGCCGTTGATGCTCCTGCCGTTCATGCTCGGGTCGCCAAGAATCGTGCCCTTCCAGGTGTACGGGCCCATGACGTTGTTCGACATGCCGTAGTCGATGGTAGGCGCACCCTGCTGCCAGCCGGTACTGTAAGAGAAGTAGTAATTGCCCTTGTGCTTGTGGATGTAGGACGCTTCGAGCATCTTACGGGTCGGGAGGTTGTTTACCTTCACGTGGCTGCCGTTACCCACCGGAGCATCCTTCGCATCGTTCAGCTTGACAATATCAAAGTTGTCGGTATTCGGACGGCTATTGCTTTCGCCGCCGCCCCATGTGACGTAGGTCGTGCCGTCGTCATCGATAAAGATGCCCGGGTCAAAGCACCACGAGACGCCATCGCAACCGATGATGCCGCGGCCGCCCACCAGTTTGTCCTTGCCCTGGCCCACGGCGTTTGTCCACGGGCCGTCAATTGCAGGAGCCTTGATGTAGCCGATACCGCCGCCACCGCCATCGGGGAACACGATGTAGAACGTGCCATTGTGCACGGCGATGCCGGAAGCCCAAATGTCGTTAATGCCGTTCACCTTGCGGGCATCGTAAATAATGCCGTAGTCAGTCCAGTTCTGCATATCCTTGCTGCGGAATGCATAGAGGGCGTAAATCTTGTAACCATTGGAATTGTACGGAGCCGGGTCATCGGAGTCCGTGATGATGTAGAAATATTCGTCGTCGGCAGCGGCACCGGGGTCGGCCAGGTAGTGATAGGTAGAAATCGGGTTATCTGCAAGCGCAGAGGCCGCGAGGCAGCACACAGCAGCCAGACCAAGCTTTCCCTTGGAAATCTTCTTCATTTTATACATCCCATATTCAACCGCGACACCGCAGTCTAACCACCCTATAATTTACCATCCCCGCAAGCATTTTTAACAACATTCAAAACAAATTCCATTGACGTTTTGTCCATACGCAAGCCCCCGGCATAAAACCGGGGGCTGATTGCGAGAGAGAAGCTAGAAACTCATTACAGAAGGTCGAACGAGCGGGAATCTACTCCACGCGGGCCATGAACTTGTTGCTGCCGTCCACCTGCTTGAGCATGTAGGCGCCCTGCCTGTAGCCCGCAGCCTTCAGGACGCGGGAGGCGTTCTTGCCGGCAAGTTCCACCTTGCCGAGCATCTTGCCCGAAAGGTCGAACACGCGGTAATAGGCGGAGCTGCTCACATGGAACTTGAGGCCTTCCGAAAGCGCGGTGGTGCCGATCGGTTCCGGGTCGGTCGCATTCTTGCCTTCCACGAAGGTGAAGTAGTCCACGTCGAACCAGTCGCCGGTCACCGTCATGCGGAGGATATGCTTGCCCGCGGTCAGCGAAACGTTCGCCTGCACCTTGGCGTAGTCGTCGAACGAGCCTTCGACTTCCGTCTTCGAGGCGAGAATCGTCTCGGTAATATCTTCCCCGTCAACAGACATCACGAAGCTCGCATTCTGGTTGTCCGTCGCAACGGCGGCAAAGAACGTGTAGTCGCCCGTCTTCGCGACATCGACCGTGTATTCGAGCCATTCACCCGACTGGTTGTAACCCACGATAATCCCGGTCGCATTCGCGTAAAGATCAACAGACGGAGCATCGTCCTTGCGGTAGTTGACCTTCGCGGAATCAGCAGCACTCTTCGCCTTTTCGAAACCGTGGTTCTCGGAATCGTTGTCGCTGTACGAATCGTTGCCCGCGCCGTAACCCGGCACGTCGAAGTCTTCGGCCTGGATCTTGCCCGGGATTGCCCACACCTTGCCGCCGAACGGCTGCTGCGGTTCAGGTTCACGCTTGGTGCCCTGGAATTCCCATTCGAGAACGCCCATGGTAGAATCCTTGCCATTATTCTTGAACACGAAGAACAGCTGGTCCACAACGCCGGTAAGGCCCGTCATGGCACAGTCATTGTCCGTAAAAGTCATGTTGTTGCTGGTCTTCGCCAGTTCGCAGGTGCCGGCGAGCGTACCCGTCGCACTTCCCTTGCGAATTTCAATCTTGTTGCCATCGCCCACGTTCGCGGCCTTGATGCGGAGATTCTCGGCACCGTTACCGAAATCCACGCCACTCACGCGGATCCAGGATTCGCTACGGCTCGTGAGCGGCAAGAGCACGTGCTTGACCGGCTGGCCCTTGGTCCAGTCCGTGCGGCTGCGGATATTCATTTGCTTGGAGCTCGTGGTCGCCTTGTACGTCCTGTACGGGTCAAAGTTCTTGATCTGCTTCGGGCCTTCGCGGGTGAAGGTGAGTTTGTTCATCTTGTCGCCATTCCAGGTGAGTTCGTCGATGGACACGCTTCTGTGGTTTTCGTAGTTCGGGTTTTCGGAACGCACGCCAGCCTGAGTCGTTGCGGCCGGGTGATTATCCGATGTCACCAGGCGACGGTCGTGGTAAACCGCATACCACTTGTCCTTGAACGGAGCAAAACCGTGGTGGTTGTTGCCGCCTTCGCCGTGAGCGTCGGGCACGGAACCGATACCCGGAATGACCTGGCCCACATAGTTGTAGGGACCCATGATCTTGTTGGACGTACCGTAATCAATAATCTGGCTACGGTTGTTGAAACTCAAGTAATAGGTGCTTCCCTTCTTGTGCAGGTACGGCGCTTCGAAGGAATTCGGCAACTGGACACGCGTAAGGGAATTCTTGTCCATGGTAATCTTGCCGTTGCTTTCGGTAAACTTGATAATGTCGAAGTTGTTACCGTAAGGACGCTGACTGCTTTCGCCACCGCCAAAAATCACGTAGCCCGTGCCGTCGTCATCGAAGAAAATGCCCGGGTCAAAGCAGTGCGCGATGCCATCGCAGCCGCCGATAACACTGCTGCCGCCACCGGCAATCCTGTTCACGCCATGGGATTCCTGAATGGGGTCGGTATACGGGCCGTCAATTGAAGGTGCCGTAATCATGCCCACACCGCTCGCGCCATCGGGGTAAACGATATAGACCTTACCGTTCTTGACGGCGATGCCCGAAGCCCAGGTGTTGTTCGGGTAGCTCCCGAATTCGCGCCTGGAGCGGAAAATCATGCCGTGGTCGGTCCAGTTCTTCATATCTTCGGAAGTGAAGGCGTAAAGGCCGACAATATCGTAGTTCCAGTTCGTCTGGTTGTTGTAGTCATCCACATCGGTCAGGATGTAGAAGGTATCACCATCGGAGGCGCAAGAAGGGTCCGCCAGATAGTGGTAAGAGGAAATCGGATTGTCGGCAAGGCCGAAGGTTGCAAGACCTGCCCCAAGACACAGCGCGCCCACGCTTTTCCACACACTCATATTAACTCCTTTTGGGGGAAAGCCCGCACCATAATCCAAACAGTGCAGCCATCCCATACACTTATAAAATACCTTTGCAAATAGAAATTGGAGCCCCGCCGAACGCAGAACTCATTGACAAATTGTCAAAAGAAAGCCCGACGCACATTCGCACGTCGGGCATCTCCTGATAAAAAAGCTCTATCAATCTTCCGGTTTCACGGGCACAAACTTGCTGTAGCCGTAAACCTCGATATCATCGATCCAGAACTCGCCGCCGGTGCCACCGAAGATGGAGATATCGGTAATGTTATGCTTCACCGCATCCCAGCCAAGGTTACCACCGATATTGTTGCTGTCGGCCTCAAGGAAGCCTGCGGGAGTCACCACGTAGCGATTCCAAACAGTGTCCACATCCAGGTGCACCCAAGCCTTGCCACTTTCCAGTTCGGACGTGCTGTCGACATTCAGGTCAAGCGAGAAGGAGATATAAGGCGACTTGTCGGAATCAGTCGGAACACTGGCCCGCGCCCAGAACACGATGGAATCGAGATTGCTCATGTCGACCATGCCACCAAGGGCACGGCCCATCAGCACCCAGTTGTATGCGGAATCATTTACACATGTGAAATGCGCGGCCTTGCCATCCCGGCCAAGGCCGGCATCCACAATTTCAATGCTTCCATCGGCATCTTCCGAATGCTGGACCTTCCATGCATCGATTTGCCCTTCGAAATCCTCAAAGACAAATGACGGGAGAGAATCGTGCGGCCGCACGTCAATGACAATGACGTTTTCCCGACCTGCAGAAACGGCCGCTACCGTAGACCCGAGCTTGCGAACGACCTTGACCTTGCCCTTCTTGCCCTTCTCGTCGACCACCGAGCTGTCCGACTGGACATAGGCGACCATCTCGAAGAAGCCCGCCGGGAGCGATTCGAACTCAAAATTGCCCATGCCATCGGCGGTGACGCTATAATCGAGGCCCTGAACCGCCACGGTCACTTCGGATGCGTCCGCGTCGTCTTCGACAATCACCTGTCCGGAAACGGCACCGGGCTTACCCAGGTGCAAGGACACACGGCCACCGTCAGTCTGCCACGACCTGTAGTTGAACTTGGACGCGCCCTTCAGGGAATCATTCCTGGCTTCGACGATATAGCTGCCATAGCCAAGGTTGTTCAGGATGAGGGTTCCAGTCGAATCCGTCTCGAAGTTCATGTTTTCTTCCACAAAGGAACCTTCAACGGAATCGGCCCCGGACAGGTAGCTGTCGGGACGAACAATAACGCTTACGCGCGCCGCGGGAGTCCCATCGGCAAGCTGTACAGAAAGCGCTATAGAATTTTCTGTTTCAAGCGAAGAACCGGCGAGATCGTCTCCCGATCCGCCAGTACATGCGGCAAGGATTCCACCCAGTGCCGCTATCCCAAATTTCCACACCCTGCACATCATTTTTTATCTCCTGCGCCTTCCCCCATTATAGCATTTTCAGGAAAGCCCCCTTTTCGGGCAACCGGGTAAAATGCCATTGAAAGTTGCATAACGCGGTCGGAATTCTTGGATTCGTCAACCCGTTTCTGCACTAACCTGCGGAATTCCCTCAACATATCGCCCAAATCCTCGAAGCAGGACTGGTCCACGGAGAGAGTGAGTGTGGATACGTTGCGTTCGGAAACGGGAACGTTATCCAGGGAATCGCTGGCAAGCGCGAGCACCTGCCGCTGGAAGTTGCGGACCGCCTTGGCCTTTTCGGGACCGCCCACCGTGAGGTGCGCATCCGTAAGCGCCAGTCTGCCGCTCGCGAGTTTCTTTACGAGCCCAACTTCCTTCAAAATCTCGATAGCCTCGTTGACCTGGTCCTCCGTAATCGGGGGGCAGATGTCCTTCGCTATCTGCTTCACGTTCACCACGCCGCCGTTCAAATCCAGGTAGGCGCGCACGGCGGGAATCCACCAGTTCTCAAGCAGCTTGAGTTCTGCCGCCTGGAGGCTGTGGCGTTCGACATCGCGAAGGGAGAGAGCCTTCGCCATCAGTTCCTCTTTCTTCGCCTTGTCCTTGCTGACAGCGGCAGAGAAGAGCAAATCAAAATATTCGGCTTCGCGACCGCTCAGCGCCAAGATTTCCTTGGCAGCCTGCAACGCATGGGCGGGAAGGTGCTGTTTCTTCTGCAGCACACGGTAGAGGTAGCTGGAATCGAGTCCCAGCTTGTCGCCCATCATGCGGTAGCTGTAGAAGGGCATCTCCGCCTTGCGGCGTTCATAGTAGTCCTTCAAGAAGTCGCGGTAGTCCGCTATGTCCGAAAAAGTAACCATCAACTATAAAATACCTATTGCAAGGTAGAAAAATTTACATTCCTAGCCATCTTTCATTGACTTTTTGTCCACAACCGATATGACATTCGTCACAAAAAGCGCCCCAAAACCCGCTTTTCGAGGTATTTCGCCCCATTTTTTCGTTTTTTCGCCATAGACACGCCGGCTTTCCCTCTTTTTTCTAATATGTAAAAATAAACCATTTTTTTGCAACCTGCGACATTCCGCATACATCAAAATAAGGTATGAACGACAAAGTGATTCTCCAACACCTGAAGGAAGGCAGCCGTGAAGCCCTGGCCATGCTATGGCAGGACCAGAGCGGCAACGTACTGAATCTCGCCTTCAGGATGCTGAAGGACCGCGACCAGGCCGAAGACATCCTCATGGACGTGTTCGTACAGGTACCGAAGGCCGTGCAAGGGTTCCGCGGGCAGGCTGCGCTCAACACATGGCTCTACAGGCTCACCGTAAACGCATGCCTCATGAAGCTGCGCGCACAGAAGCGCCACCGCGATCTCGAAGAAGAGAAGCTCGGCACCATCATCGAGGAGGCCATCGGCAAGCCGGACCCGCAAGACGAAAGCTATGACGCCGAGCTCCTGGAAAAGGGGCTCTCGCAGCTGCCGGCAGAAACGCGCAGCATGCTCTGGCTCAAGGACGCCGAGGATCTCGACGTGAAGGACCTCGCCGAGATCTACGAAATGCCTGAAGGCACCATCAAGGCGAGGCTGAGTCGCGCAAGGCACTTCGTAAGGGACTTTGTAAAGGAACGTATAAAGGAGCGTAAGAATCATGGCTGACAAACTTGACTTCTCCAAGTTCGAAAGGCTTGCCCCCAGGGAAGATTCCTGGGCCAAAGTCTGCGAGCGACTGGACGCGGAAGCGGACGCCGTTTCTGCATCCAAGTTCATTTCCATCAAGAGCTGGTACAGCGCCATCCCGATAGCCGCAAGCCTTGTGCTTATAGGCCTAACAGCGCTTCTTCCCGCCATCAGCAACCAGGCCGAATCTACCGATATCGTCGCCATCGATCGTTCGGCCCCGTCCGAAGTCCTGAGCTGGTATTCCAGCCTAGGCAACTCGACTAGCGACGAGTTCGAAACTTTCGAGGAAACGGTCGGCTTCAGCTATTTAACCAAGGAGTAATACCATGAAAGGATCCAAACTTTTCATCGCAAGCCTTGTCGTGCTTGCTCTTTCCCTCGGGTTCTTCCTAGGGAACTTCTGTGGCAGGTGCAACACTTGCTGCAACAAGGCCGAGACATTCCAGTGCGAACGCCACGGAAAGATGCCGCCTCCCGGGCCGCACCACCACGGCGACTTCCACAAGGGGCCGCACGAACATCATGGTGATTTTGGCAAGAGACCCGACGGGCCCAGGTTCAAAGGCCGCATGAATCCGGCAGTCATCGATTCCGTACTGGAAGTGACCCCGGAACAGAAAGCCGCTCTCGACGCCAACCGTGCGAAGGGAGACTCTATCTTCAGGGAACTGAGGACTCAGAAGCACGACGCTGAAAAAGCACTTGGCGAAGCCCTCGAAAAGAATGACGCCGCTGCCATCGAAGCGGCAAAGGCAAAAGTCCTCGACGCGGACAGATCCCTGCTCGAGCACCGCATCAACGGAGTCGCCGCGCTCGGCAAGGTTCTCTCCCAGGAACAGCTCGAAAAGTTCAACAAGTTCCGCAAGGAACAGATGAAAAAGTTCCGCGAAGAGCGCAAGGAACGGCGCCACGGCGACAACCCGCCTCCCCCGGCAAAACCGTAGCGCACCACATAGCCGAATCCATTTCCGGCAAGCAACAAAAGCCTCGGCAGTACCCGCCGGGGCCTTATTTTATAAGAAACACGAAAAGCGATCCGCTATTCGAGGGTCAGAATGTCGCTGAATCCGGTCACGTCGAAAATTTCGCGGATTTCCGGACCCGCATTCTTGATGACCATGGAGCCCTGCTTGTTCATGACCTTCTGGGCCGCAAGCAGAATGCGGAGGCCCGCCGAAGAAATGTAGGCGAGCTTTGCGAAATCGAACACGAGGCTCGTGATACCGTCCAGCTTTCCCTGGATCTCGGCATCGAGCTGGGACGACGTCAGCGTATCCAGGCGCCCTTCGAGAGCGAGAGTCAGGGTTGCGTCTTGCTGTGTTTTGACTATCTGCATGATAACCTCACTAAGTTGTTGCCGTTTAAAGTTTCTTTGTAATGGTGAGAATGTTCTTGTTCCCATCGCGACGGTAAGCCACATCGTCCATCGTCTTCTTCACGATGAACAATCCAAGCCCGCCGATGCTGCGTTCCTCTGCCGAGAGCGTCACATCGGGTTCCTTCGCGCTAGTCGGATCGTACGGGCTTCCACCATCGATAAAGCTGAGACGCGCCATCAGGTGGGACTTGCATGTCTCGACCGTCAACGTCACCTGGTTCGCGCCCGAGAACTTGACGATGTTGCTGAAGATTTCGTCAATAGCGACATCGATCTGCATCTGCGACTTCATGGAGCCACCCAAAGGTTCGAGCACCTGTTCCACGAACTGCGTCAGGGAAGGCTGGTTTTCGAGTTTCGCATCCACGACAATTTCGTGCTTTTCCCACTCGTTATCCTTGGAACCGATGAACTGCACCGCAAGCATGGTAATGTCATCGAACTGCGGAGCGCCGTTCACGAATTCATCGATACGTTCCTTCACGAAATGGCATGCACCGACAGGAGGACGGTTGCCGCTTTCCGAAAGGGCCTTCTGCAGTCCCACCGTTCCGAACATCACTTCCTCGGCATTCGTCGCCTCGGTTACGCCGTCGGTGTAAAGGAACAGCATGTCGCCCGGAGCAAGGTCCAAAGACTGCTGCTTGTAGGTCGTCTTTTCGTCGGCTGCGAGCACGAGTCCCGACTTGCTCTTCACATATTCCACGGTCCCGTCCTTGTGGCGGATCGCCGGAGGGTTATGCCCAGCCGATGCAAAGTCCACATGGCCGGTACGCAAGTCCAGGATTCCCATCCACGCGGTCACGAACATGACGGACTTGTTCCGTCGCGCCAGCTCGTAGTTCGTCTCCTCGAGGATTTCCGTAACCGACCGGAGATGCATGGCCACGGTGCGGATTACGATGCGGGACACCATCATGAGCAACGCCGCCGGGACACTCTTGCCCGAAGCGTCGCCCACCACAACGGCGAGGTGATCCTCGTCAATCTTGAAGAAATCGTAGAAGTCGCCGCCTACTTCCTTCGCAGGCTGCATGAACGGGGCCAGCGAATGCCGGCTGTCGCAGCAGTTTTCTTCGGATTCGTCTTTCGGGAGGATTCCCATCTGGATGCTGTGGGCGAATTCGAGTTCGCGTTCGATACGGTCGAGCCCTTTCTGCTTGTCGACAAATTCCTTTAGCGAAGAACGCATGTCGACAAACGCATCCGCAAGCTGCGAGATTTCGTCTTTGCCCTTGACTTCGGGAATCTCGGTATCAAAATCGCCATGGCCCAGCTTCTCGGCGGCGGCCGCCAACGTTTTTAGCGGACGCGAGACGCGGAAGGTGATAACGAGGATTATGACGAGCATGATCAAATAGCCACCGGCACTAATCCACGCAAACACATGGTTCACGGAGCGCTGCTCTTCGAGGAAGGAGTCTGCAGGCCACACGATCATGAACGTCCAGTCAATCGTTTCCATCGCCGTGAAATAGATGGCCGCCTCGTCGCCTTCGAACGAGGAACCCAGGAACAGCCCGCTCTTCATGCTGCTCACCGCCTTCTCGAATTCGTCGAACCGCTTGCGCGATGCGCTCTTCGAGATGGAACCAAAATTTTCCTTGAAAGTGATTTCGTCCTTCGGATGCGCGATTACCATATTGCTTGCCGAGAGTACGACCGCATAGCCGTTGTTCGAGACGGGAATGCTCGCCACCATGTCCTTGAGGAATGCGATGGAAATGTCGACGCAGAGGACACCCGCAAACTGCTTCTGGCCCGACGCGGATGTGCTGAAAATCGGAGTCGTGTAGATGACGATGGGTTCCTTGATAAACTGGCCGATGAACGGTTCCTGCCAGATTCCCTTCATGCTATCGCGGGTGCTCGTATACCAGGTCGTCTCCTGGTAATTGCCGCCGTCCGTAATGACATTCCCGTTTTCCGTGTAATGCGCGAGCCGCATGTATTCACCTTCGGGAGCACCCTTAGGAGCCATGCCCGGTTCATAGGCGACAACCACCGCCAGCACCTGGGGCACCGTCGCGCGCACGCCCGAAAGCGACCTCAGCAAGAAGTCGTCGAGTTCGGTTCCTGCAAGTTGCTGGTCGCCAATCTTCACCGCCAGTTCCTCGCCGAAGTTTCGACAAGAACCGAACAGGTTGTTTATGACGGCCACGTTCGCGCGGCTGATTTCTTCGCCCTTCTGCAATAGCAGACGCGACATGCGCTCCTGAATCTGCGAGCTTCCGAAACCGAACAGGGCCGCGAACACGACGCTGATTCCCAAGAGAATCATCGCCGACTGCTTGAACGCCAACCCATGAAAATTAATCTTCATTTCCAAACCTCAAAGGAATCAACTATTCGCCGCTTCCATAAAAGCTAGTTTTTTCGCTCTGCCGTAAAGGTGTTCCGCCCTGCTGCGGTTGACTTCGGACGGGCCATTCAGTTCGTCCAGGCAGCGCGTCAGCTCGAGAACTCCGCCACCGCGTTTGAGGACGTGGACCGCACAGAGGTTCACCACCGCAAGCGAAGAGTTGATGATATCGAGATCCGTATTGGCAAGCTGGAACGCTGCCAGCTGGTAAGCATCCTCGGAATTTTCCTTTATCATTTTTTCGATATCCCCCAGGGTCTTGAAGCCGAGGAACAGGAAAAGTTTCAGATACCCGACCAGCGAAGTCTCATGGATTTCGGCCTGGTTGATAGACGCAATGCGATTGTTCAAGGAATCGAACGGCCGCAGTTCCAGGTAGTTGCCAAAGGAATCCCCGTCCAGCGGCACCTCGTCAAATTTTCCGGAACGCACCAGCGACTGAACATGGCGCCTGTAGTTGTTGATCCCCGTACGGATAGCGCAGAACTGTTCGTCCGCAAGTTCGAGCATTCCCGCAAGGCGGTTTATGTTGCGCAGGTATTCCTTGGGCACTTCGAACCCGGACTTGTAACCCGTATCGTGGTCAAGAACCGACCACACATGTTGCAGCGCAGTTCGCATCTGGACTTCGAAGCGGATATCGTTCAGCTCGGGGTATGCGGGATCTTCAAAGAGCGCCCTTGGAACGCGGCATATGTAATGGAGCGAGCTGTAGCCAAAGCTGTGGATGTCGTGCATCTTGCGCTTGTCGATGCTGTTTTCCCAGTCGATTTCGAAAATTTCTCCCACGAGAGCTGCAATCTTGTCGACCTCGTCGCTGTAGAACGTGATGACGCGGACGCCCAGTATGTCGGTAAGGTCCGAAAGGCTAGAATACTTTCCCGCCTTGCGTTCGAGCTTGCCCGCGAGACTGTCTTCCGCCTTGATTCTCGCTTCGAGCGCATTGATGTAGATGCTGTTGGAGGCGATACTTTCCGAAAGAATGTTTTTCACCACCTGCAAAAGCTTTTCGAATGTCGCATGTTTTTCGCGGTATTCTTCGAGAATCATGGTCTCCCTGGGAGGAAGCCCGTAATCGGCCACATCTTTCTTTTCCATCATACGCCTCCAAAAACTTTTTCGATTGTCCCGGTAAACTCCTTATAGGCAAAGGTCGCGTCGAGACTCGAAAGCGCACGGGCGAGCCCGCGGAAATGCCATTCGTGCGAAGCCTTGTCCTTGACGCAGAACAGGTCCCACACCTTGTCGCCAATGGCTTGGTAGTCGCGGTAAATGGCACGGATATTGCTCAGCTTGTCGGCGAGCGCAACGATTTTCACGTCGTTTGCAGCCGTCGAGAGACGGTCGATAGCCTCTTCCTTACGCAGGCGCCAACTTTCCTCGCGGCTCTTGCCCGGAAATTCCACGTCCGATTCCGCCTCGACAAGGCTTGCGACGCGCTTGCCGAATTCGCGTTCGATTTCCCGGAACGTGACCGCGGTATCTTCGACAGTATCGTGCAGGACCGCTGCGGCCAGGAGTTCCTGGTCATTGGTCATGGTGGCCGCAATCGAGACGGCCTCCAGCGGATGGACAATGTAGGGAAACCCCTTGCCCTTGCGTTCAACGCCCTGGTGAGCCTTTACGGCAAAAACAATCGCCTTGTCAAGTAATGAAGTATCCATGTTCATAATGTAATAAAATTTCTATATTTAGCTCCGCAACAATAACCGCTTTTGCGGAAAGGATTAATCTATGTCGAAACTGACTGATTCTCAGGAATGGAAGGCCCTCGAGGCCCACGCCGAAGTCGCCAAGACTTGGCACATGAAGGAACTCTTCGCGAAGGACCCGGCCCGTGCCGAGAAGTTCAGCCTGGAAGCCTGCGGACTCTTCCTGGACTACTCCAAGAACATCATCACCGACGAGACCATGGCCAAGCTCCAGGACTTGCTCAAGTCCGCGAACTTCGAAGACATGCGCAAGAAGTACTTCGCCGGCGAAAAGATTAACACCACCGAAAAGCGCGCCGTGCTCCACACCGCTCTGCGTTACAAGGGTAACGATCCGATCTGCGTCGACGGCAAGGACGTGATGCCCGAAGTTCGCGCGGTTCTCAAGCACATGGAAGACTTCACCCACCTCGTCCGCAGCGGCAAGTGGAAGGGCCACACCGGCAAGTCCATCAAGTACGTGGTGAACATCGGTATCGGCGGTTCCGACCTCGGTCCGGTGATGGTCACCGAAGCCCTCAAGCCCTATGCAGACAAGCCGATTGCCGGCGAATACTCCCCGGAAGTCTACTTCGTTTCCAACATCGACGGCACCCACATGGCCGAGACCCTCAAGAAGGTGAACATCGAAGAAACGCTCTTCATCGTCGCTTCCAAGACCTTCACCACTCTTGAAACCATGACCAACGCCGAAACCGCGAAGGCCGCAGTTCTCAAGGCCTTCAATGGCGATGAAAAGTCCATCGCCAAGCACTTCGTGGCGCTCTCCACCAACACCGAGGCCGTCGCCGCTTTCGGTATTGACACTGCCAACATGTTCGAATTCTGGAACTGGGTCGGCGGCCGCTACTCCCTGTGGTCTGCCATCGGCCTCTCCATCGCTCTCCGCATCGGCTTCGAGAACTACATGAAGCTCCACCAGGGCGCTTACGAAATGGATCAGCACTTCAAGACCGCCCCGGCCGACAAGAACATGCCGGTGATCCTCGCCCTCATCGGCGTGTGGTACAACAACTTCTTCGGTGCTTCCAGCTACGCGATGCTCCCGTACGACCAGTACCTGCACCGCCTGGCCGCCTACTTCCAGCAGGCCGACATGGAATCGAACGGCAAGACCGTTGACCGCGACTCCAAGCGCGTGAACTACCAGACCGGCCCGATCCTCTGGGGTGAACCGGGTACGAACGGCCAGCACGCCTTCTACCAGCTCATCCACCAGGGCACCAAGATGATTCCTTGCGACTTCATCGCCCCGGCCAACAGCCACAACAAGGTCGGCGACCATCACCAGAAGCTGCTCAGCAACTTCTTTGCGCAGCCCGAAGCCTTGATGAACGGCAAGACGCTCGCCCAGGCCCAGGAAGAACTCCGCAAGGACGGCAAGAGCGAAGAAGAAATCGCATTCCTCGCCCCGCACAAGGTGTTCGAAGGCAACAAGCCGACCAACTCCATCATGATGGACTACGTTTCTCCGGAAACGCTCGGCGCCCTCATTGCCATGTACGAACACAAGATCTTCACGCAGGGCGTTATCTGGAACATCAACAGCTACGACCAGTGGGGTGTTGAACTCGGCAAGCAGCTCGCCAAGAAAATCCTTCCGGAACTTGCAAAGGCCGACGCTGAACTGAACCACGACAGCTCTACCAACGGTCTTATCCGCTGGTTCAAGGCCCACCAGGCCTAACGCGGCATCGTTCGAATTCAAGAAACCGCATCCGTAGGGGTGCGGTTTTATTATATATTTAGGCAGGAGTGTATCTGGGAATTCGGAGATTGTATGAAAAACATCAAACTGGTTCCCCTCTGCGTAGCTGCCGCGTTTTCGTTTTCGCAGGCAGTCCTGGATCTGCCCAATGCACAACCGAAGGTCGACGAATCCTACTGGAAAGCCGCCCTCGACAGCACCTGGCAGGGCCTAATCCGCCGAAACATCGACCCCTACACCGAAGGCAAGGGCCTCATCCACAGGCCTAAGAGCGAGACCCCGGGTGACGCAGTAAGCGAGGCCGTCGGCTACGGCATGCTGGTCGCCCTATATGCAAACGACCAGGAGCACTTCAACAGCATCTGGGATACCGCCAACGAAAAGATGTGGGGCGGCTGTTATTACAACTGGCAGATGGATCCCAGTGGGAAAATCAGCGGAATGGGTGCAGCGACAGACGCCGAAGAGGACGTGGCCCTCGCCCTCATTTTTGCAGACAAACTTGTATCCGCCGGCAAATGGAAGCCATACACCTCGACCAAGTTCAATTACGGCTACGCCGACCACGCCAAGAAAATCCTTGACTGCATGTGGGACACCAAGCAGGTCACGAGCAGCGGGATCCTAGCCCCAGGCGCAGGATGGGGAGGCGACGCCTTTGTCAATCCGGGCTATTTCTCGCCTGCATGGTATAGGATCTTCGCAAACTTCGACAGCAACGGTGACCGCTGGAACATGGTTGTCGAAAAGACTTACGAAATCCTCGCGAACAGCCCCGGTTACAGCATGGGCATGATTCCAGACTGGATGCAGCCCAATGGCAAGTGGGCCGGGAGCCTCGGCTACAACGCCTACTTCAACAGCCGCGCCTTCTTCAAGGACGCCATCCGCATTCTCTGGCGCGTAGCCATTGATGCCGTATGGTTCGACGAGCCTCGCGCAAAGGCGTTCCTCAAGAATTCCCTCGCTTTCATCAACGGCAAGGGAGGCGCCGAAGCGTCCAATTTCTATCAAATTGAGAATCCGGGCGAGCTCTTGCCCGCCGATGATATCTGGACCGACTTCAACGACAGCAAGAACAAGGATACCTGGCGCTACCGCAGGGAACATAGCCACCTGACCGTCGGCATGTGGGCGACGGCTGCCCTTGCCGTCGGCGAATCGAAAGACCGCATCGCATTCAGCGAAGAACTCGGCAAGTTCTATGAAGGCGGCGACTACTTCGGAAACGCCGTCGACCCCACCGGCGGAATCGAGGACACGCTCCACAACGAAATGTATTTCGACCAGTTCCTCGCCTGGTTCGGAGCCTCAATGATGAGCGGGACCTTCATGAACGTGATTGACGCCATCGACAACCCGAAATCGGCGACTCCGGGCGATTCATCTTCCCTGACGCCCCGCAAGTCCGAAAGCATTTTGCCAAAACGCTTTGCATCGAGCAGTCTTGAAGTCAACCGCCTCGGAAACGGAGTCCTTTTCTCGCTCCCCGAAACGGCTTCCTGGCACATTTACAATATGAACGGCCATGAAATGGCTTCGGCCAACGGCAAGGAATTCCTGTGGAAGGAGTCCCGCAAGGGAGTCTACATGGTGAAGGCGACAGGAACTGGATCCAACTTCACAAAGAAAGTATTCCTACGCTAGACTCCCTATCGCCCAGCGTCTGATGCCACAAATTAGTGCAGGCGATGACCGCGGAGGTCATAGCGCCTGCCGTTTTTCTCGACGACAAGCTTGAAATCCTTCACGCGGAGGCGTGGCGTTGCATCACCCTGCATTGCGGCAGGCACAACCTCGCGAATTGCGGCAGTCGCGCTGGAACTGGCCGGATTCCACGGGTTCCACTGCGACGAGCTGGACTGCGGCGGCTGCCACTGCGAAGAGCTCGAAGCAGGCACCGCGCTAGAAGAACTAGAGCCCTGCGGAGCGGAACTGGACGAAGACTGCGCCGTCGTATTTTTCCTCGCGACTCCTGCAGCGGCAAAGTCGGGAGCGAAGCCCGCGTTTATCGCCTCGAGAGCGCCCGCCAAGTAGGCAAGCGGGGCATTCCAGTTGATGGCGACCTCGTTCGTCGCATAACTGCAGCGCTGGTCGGTATAGGCGGTCGCGGCCTGACCCGTCCTGTAGTCGGAACACTTCCATTCCGCAGCGGAGCCGACATCCTCACCACCGGGCTGCGGGCCACCCACGAGCATTCCCGGGATAGGCTCAGTTACGTTATCCGAAGTACTCGGGCGGTGGTGCGGCATCATCGGAGACTTGGAGCCATACCCCGTCACAAACGACATGTCGAGCGGGTTTTTACCAAGCAGGTAATCGAGCACCTTGAGCGCTGCGGCATAATACTTCTCGTCGCCAGTGAGGTAGTAGGCATGCAAGAGCCATACCCCCTGATTGGAAGCTACTGCGTTTGAACCCCACACAAAATCGTCCTTCGCCATCACCACGCCAAAACCGGACTTGGTGCGGTTCACGAATCCGTCGGCGGTTGAAAGGATTTTCTGCTTGGCCTCGCCCGCATCACTAAAAACGGACGCGTGAGTCGCCTTGCCGTAGGTGGCAATTCCCTTCATGTCGCCCCAGTAGGAGATATACTCCGTGGTACCCGACTGCTTGTACGACCCGTCGTTTGTCGTAATGGCAAGTTCCGTACCGGCGAAAAGTTTCTCGTCGCTCGCATTATCGCCTTCATAGGCACCGGTCGACACGTCGGACGGGTTTGCCGTGAAGTGCACGTTCATGTTGTTCGAGCCCCAGGCATAGGCCTTCTTCGCCGCCTCCAGGCACTTGTTCGCGTAATTCGAATCGAACGGCTTGTACACGCGGGCGGCAACAGCCATCACGCCCGCAAAGTCAAAAGCGGCCTCGGCGCTCTTGCCGATAACGTAAAGCTTCAGGTTGTCCTGCGCGGGCATCACGTCACCCGGGAACCCGAGAGACGTAAGCTTGTGATACACGCTGCCGTCATTCGCCTGCATGGTAAGCATCCAGTCCAGGTTCCACTTGATTTCGGCAAGCAGGTCCGGAAGGCTGCCCTCCGCAGGGATATTCCACTTGAGGTTCTTGAAGTAATTCGGGAAGTGCTCGTAAAGCGAGAGGAGCGTGTAGGTGGTAATGCCCGAGTTCACGATATAGCGGCCGTAGTCGCCTGCATCGTACCAGCCCTTGGTAGACTGGATAGAGCCCGAACCGGCGGAGTTATGGAGTTCCACCGTAGAGTTCGTGTGCCCCGCGGCGCGGCTCCACTTGCCCGCATACTGACTCTCAAGAGCCATCGATGCGCGCTGGTAGTAGAACCACTTGGCGGCAGCCTTGAGCACGTCCTCGAACGTGTTATCCTTAACCACCAAATCCTGGCGGAGTACCTGGCCGCCCACCTTGATGGAGTACTTGCCGGCGGTCTTGAGTTCGGAGAAATCCACAAGCTGAACATTCTGCCCGCTCGCATCCCAGTAAGATGCGGCCCCCGGAGTCACGGAAAGGGCCGTCTGGCCGGATGCGTTCACGATTTCGACATTGCCCGAGGCGCCCACCAGCGAGAACTGCTTGGGGTCGGAAGGGCGGTAACCCACCTGGTTTATGTAGGCATTGGCAGCAAAGGCCGTCGAAACACCGGCGGCAACGGTCGCGGAAAGCACGACCAGCTTGATTCTATTCGTTTTCAAAACATCCTCTCTTGCGCAAGAAAAGTTGTCATACACCTGAACCCAATATAAGGAAAGGCGGCCCGTATAGGTCCGCCTATTAAAGAATTACAAACCAAACTGTATCAAGTGTTTTACTTTTTCACAAACCGGGACACATCCCGCCTGCCCGCGGCAGTCCTTGTGACCACGTAATAGATACCCGGCCTGAGCGAACTCTTGTCGAGCACGGAAGAACGCGAGACCAGGGTCCCGTCCAAGGCGAAAACATCGTAAGTCACCGGATCCGCGCCAAGCGAACGCAGGAGTGGCAACGCATCCGGAAGAGTATCGTACACGATTCCCGGCGGGACCGTATCTGTCTTTGCCGTATCCTGGGCCGAAGTGTCCGGCGGCGTCACGACAGCCACAGCGGCCTTCGCCTCGCGCGCCTTGTCGAGGAAGGCGACCGCCTTGTCCAAGTTCTCTTTCGCATTCATCTTGTCGCCGCCATGGGAGCCTCCAGACACCTTGATAAATTCCGTTACCACGTTGTGGTTCTTAAGGGAATCGTAGAGTTCCTGGCTCTGCTCTATATTCACGATATTGTCGGACGTTCCGTGGAACATGATTACCGGCGGATCGTCGTCACTCGCGTAGTAGGGTGAACTCGCGACCATCCACTTGTCCTTGTTACCTTCGCGTTCTACACCGATGAAGGCGCCTTCCATGGTTCCGGAACCACCCATGCTGATGGGGTTCATCGTGTAGATGTCTGTCGGAGGGGACCAGAGCACGGCACCGTCGACGCAGCTGCTGAACGTGGTGTACTCGCCGAGGTCTCCGACCAGATCGACAGTCACCGAACCGGACTTGCCCTCTTTCAAACCGCATGTCGTCGCGGTGAGGCTCGAAAGGTGACCGCCCGAGGAGAACCCGGACACGGCCACAAAATTCGTATCGAACTTGTACTTGGCCGCATTGCCGCGGACAAATCGGACAACGGCCTTGATGTCGTGCAACTGCGCCGGATACTTGGCATCGCTTGCCGAGCGGTGGTTCGGCGTCACTACCGCATACCCCGCCTTGGCATAAGCAGAGCAGATGGTACCCAAGTCCGCAGAGCCCTTGTAGTTGTTCATGCTCCAGGCACTTCCGTAGGTGTGGATGACCACCGGATACGGCCCCTCCGTATCCTTGGGAATATAGATGTCCAGCGTATGGTAGGTTTTTCCGTCGCCCACGTAGTTCACGTCAGCCGTTTTTTCCGCACTCGCAACGGTAGATCCATTTTGCGGGCCGCCGAAACCACCGTTGTTTCCGCCACCCCAGTCGCCCCACTGGGCAAATGAAGACACGGCCATAAACAAACCTGCCGCCATAACCAAACTTTTCATTTCTGACTCCTTTTGGGGCTCCTTTTTTCGAACCACAACATAAATTTACCCCCCAAACACGAGCCTTTCACAAAAAGGAACGATATTTTGTTGTATAAAAGAACAACCCTTTTGCCGTTTTCAGGGCAAAAGGGCCATTCAGGATAACACGCTTTTGTAAAATTACTTTATCAGCGAAGCGGTAAGCCTGCGGGCTTCGGCGTCGGCGTCAAGAACCTGGTCGAGCGTCAGGTGGCCGGTCACATTGGGGGCCTTTTCCATCACCATTTCCACGTATTTCGGGATATCGGTGAACTTGAGGTTTCCCTTGAGGAAGCGGTCGACGAGCACCTCGTTTGCGGCATTCATCATGGAGGGCACGATACCGCCACGGCGGCCCGCCTCAAACGCGAGGGCAAGACAACGGAACTTCTTGAAATCCGGTTCGAAGAACGTGAGCTTTGCAAGCGTCGGCAGGTCGAGGCGCTTGGTTTCGAGACGCAGACGGTCGGGCCACGTGAGCGCCACCTGGATGGGGATGCGCATGTCGGGAGCGCCGAGCTGTGCCATGAGGGAGCCGTCGCGGAACTGCACCAGCGAATGCACCATGGACTGCGGGTGAACCACGACCTTAATTTGTTCGTACGGGATATGGAACAGGAAGTGCGCCTCGAGAACTTCGAGACCCTTGTTCATCATGGAGGCGGAATCGATGGTAATCTTCTTGCCCATGCTCCACACGGGGTGATTGAGCGCGTCGGCAACCGTGATGGTTTCGAACTTCTCGATAGGCCATTCGCGGAAGGGGCCACCCGATGCCGTAATTTCGAGGAACTCCACTTCGCTTTCGCGCTTGCCGCCCTCGAGGCACTGGAAAATAGCGCTGTGTTCGGAATCGATGGGTGTGATAAACGACTTCGGGTTTTCCGCAAGCTTGTCCCAGATGACGGGGCCCGCCATGACCATCGTCTCCTTGTTCGCGAGGGCCACATGCTTGCCGTGCTCGATGGCGGTAATGGTCGGGAGGCAGCCCACCGCACCCATGAGCGCGTTGATGATGATATCGGCCTTCGGGTCGGCGGCAAGTTCGCACAAGCCTTCCATGCCGGCGAGCACCTTCATGCCGAGAATCCCTTCGAGTTCCTTCGCGGCGTTCGGGTCGAACATGCACACGCGTTCCACCTTGTACTTGCGCACGATTTCGGCGACCTTCGCCACACTGCTGTTCGCGGCGACCGCATACAAGTTAAAAATGTCGGAATGTTGCAGGATGACATCGACGCTGGACGTACCGATGGAGCCTGTGGCACCGAGAAGGACGACGTTTTTCATAAAAGCCTCTTTTTCTAATTCCCTTAAATAATAGCAAAAAACGCATCCGCAGTTTTCTTTACAAAAATTTACACCGCTTTCTCCTTTTTAAATCTAGTTTAGAATTGGGTTATGGTTATGAACTCGAAGGAGGTGCGCTATGCGCATGCGCTTTTCGGGTGTTTTAGCGGTGTCGATAATCGCCGCTGGGGTGTTCTGGAGCTGCTCGGAAACTTCCGACGGCATTTCTGTTCCAGAGGGTGAGCTCTCTTCCAATTCATCTGTAGGCGACTCAGGCAACAATCCGGAAGACAAACTGTCTTCGGGAGCGCTGCCCGCAATTTCTTCGGGAGGGATTCCCGCGACCTCATCGGCCGACACGCCTTCAAGCGCGGGTTCATCGCCCAGTTCGAGCGGGAACGTTCCCGGCAGTTCGGGCGATTTCGGGCCCGGCAGTTCCAGCAGCACCGACGCGGGTTCAGAATACACCTACGTGGCGCCGGCCACCTTCGCCGACACCGTAAACGGTGCGGTATTCAGCATGGTGTATGTCGCGGGGGGCACGTACACGCGCGGGTGCGACAACTGCGCCGAGCAGGACAAGATTTACGAGACACCTTCGCACAAAGTAACAGTAGGCGCCTACCATATCGCCACAACCGAGGTCACTATCGGGCAATGGAACGCAGTGATGGGCGGCAAGAAAAACGTCTGGGAATCGGACAAGGCACCCAAAATCGGCGTGAGCTGGTTCGACGCGAACAGTTTCGCCTGCAAGCTCGGGCAGCTTTCGGGCCATCAGTACCGCCTGCTGACCGATGCCGAATGGGAATTCGCGGCACGCGGCGGCAAGGACGGCGTCGCAGACAACTTCAAGTTCTCGGGCAGCAACAGCGTCGATGACGTGGCATGGTATTCCGAAAACAGCGGCGGCAAGGCGCACGACGTGGCGACCAAGAAACCGAACAAGCTCGGGCTATACGACATGAGCGGAAACTCGTGGGAATGGGTCTACGACTGGCTCGTGGGCTACACCGCGGGCGACAAGGTGAATCCGGTACAGCTCACAGGAAGCGGGAACAAGACGCGCCGCGGCGGGAGTTACGGCGAACCCGCGGAGTTCGCGCGGGTGAGCCGTCGCGCCATCCGCAGCCGCGATGGCGCCGCCGACATGGGATTCCGTATCGGCATGTCGGCGGAACTCCCGCCGGGCATGGTGAGCCCCTGCGAAGCGGCGAACCCCTCGGCTGCCGCCTGCCAGGGCGACAAGAATCGCGACTGCCGCCTGATTACCGCTGCCGACGAAGCATGGATCAGCGACGACTACACCGTTGTCATCGCCGAAGACGGAAACGCGGCAGTTTCGGGATTCCCAAATGTATCAGGACAGTGGTACACGCTCAACAACCGCAGTTTCAACGTGGTCACACGGAGCGGCACCAAGACATACGCCTACTACATCTTTAGCCAGGACGAAATGACGATGATCAGCGACGACGGCATTCCCTACCGCCTGTATCGCCGCTCCATGAGCGAGGCGAAAAACAAGATCACGCTCACCTCCGTAAGCAACCCGAAAACGCTTGCACAGCTGATTGCCGCAGTGGAACCCGAGCGCCTCGTGAGCGACGAACAGCTCGCCCACCCCGACACGAGCGTGCGCGACCCGCGCATCGCTGCGGCAAGTGGCTATACATGGTTCTTCGACGGCCGCTGCTGCGGGGGCAACCACAAGTACCGTTTCCATCTCGATAAAAATGGCGATGCGGAATTCGTGGTGATGGACTACGACGACACCCACCACGAAAACATCCTCGCGAAGGGTCGCTGGTTCACCGTGGGTAACATCGGGCTGCACATCGTCCTGAACGGCAGGTACTTCAACTACCTCTACACGGCGGGCGAACGCACCATGAGCTACAGCGAATACATGCCGGCAGGGCCCATCTTCTGCCACATCTCGTTCCAGAGCTACGAGCGCGGCGACTTCCGCATCTTCAACAAGACCGTATTTGACGACAAGATCAAGCGCCCGCGCGGCTTCAACGGTGAAAATCCGGTGTACGAGGCGGGCGATTACCAGTGGGGTTCGTGATGCGCGTCTTCACACTCGCCATCTTCACTGCAGGCGCGTTCATTGCCTGCACCGATTCGGGCACGTCCTCAAAAGATGTAGAACCAACCGAAATTGAATCAAGCGCATCTGACCTTGATATTCCTGACTCCGGAAATCTGTTTGGGGGGTCATCTGCGCAAGATTCACCGGAAGGGTCGTCGGCTGCCATGTCGTCTTCCTCCCTTCCGGCTTCTTCTTCCAGCGCTCACTACACACACGGACATTCGTCATCGGTAGTAGAGCGTATCAAATCTTCCTCCTCCGCAAATTCCGTTCCTGAATCGTCGAGTTCCGCAGAATCCTCCGGTTCCGTGCCCGCAGTAACGGAAATCCCGCTCGACAAGGACGGATTCGCGACGGTTTCCGATGTTTACAGGAGCCTAGCGCCTAGCGAGAAGGCGGTATTCATCATACGCCATTCCGAGCGCGAAGACGCCGTGGCGATAGAGACGGAACTCACCGCAAACGGAGTGAAGATGGCCCAGGACTTAGGAAAAACTCTCAGGAGCGACGAGGAATTCAGTTACATCACCTCGGGATTCGTGCGCACGAACGAGACTGCGAATAACATATCGAAGGGACGCGGCGAAGCGAACCTCCCGAAGCTCATCACGAACTACGACATCACCGGCAACTGGTTCCTGAAGATTTCCGCAGACGAGCTCGCACAATACGCAACAAAGCTCGGCATGCAGGGAAGTTCCGTCGAGCTCATGGCCCACTGGGCATACGGAGAACCCTACCCCGACGCACTCTACGAACTTGCGCCCCGCGCCCAGGAATTCATGGAAAAGGTCATCCTCAAGAACCTGTCCAAGTGGAAGCGCGTGAGCATCATGGTCTCGCACGATATATTCGTGATGCCCCTGGCCGTGTTCGGTTCCGGAGGAAAGGTTGCCCTCAAGTATCACGAGGACTATCACTGGATAAACTACATCGCCGGGCTCGCCGTCATCATCGACGCGCAGAACAACCTGCGGTATGTTCCCGTGAAGGGAGCAGATTCAGGAGTTATCGACTATCTCGCCATCTACATGGCGGAACACGGAATAAAGCGCTAGTTGTCCATGTTCTGGTAGAACAGGCAATCTTCCATAACCTTTTCGAAGAACTCGTCGCGGTTCACGCCCGTATAGGTCGTGTCATCGTCTTCCATGTGATACGCTTTCTTATATGCCTTGTAATCGACCGTCGTCTCGTCAACCCAGGTATATTCGTCGATGTATTCCCAAGTTGAATACTTGTACTTCCAAACATTATCTTCTTTTGCGAAGTTGCAGCCAGCATCCAGTTTGCCGTCATCCTTCTTGCCACCGTTATCGGGATCGGTATTATCGTTACCGCCAGAAGTAGGATTGGTATCGTCGTCACCACAAGCAGCGAGAGTCATAGCAGCGGCGAAAGCAAAAACGAGAAACTTTTTCATTTTTCCTCCTTGACTTTTAGGCAATATTCTTGAAGAAATCCATCAGCAGCACGAGCATCGGGGCCGCGAGGTAGAAGGAATCGCAGCGGTCGAGCACGCCACCGTGCCCCACGAACAGGTTGCCCGAATCCTTGGTGCCGCTCCAACGCTTGAGGGCGCTCATCAGGAGGTCACCCGCCTGGCCCGCGACAGTAATCAGGAGTCCAAGCACGACCGCGAGCGTCCAGTCGAGCCGCACGTTGAAAACCGCAAGGGCGGAACTGCACTTGGCCCAGTAGGCGACCCACGCGATAGTTGCGACAGAACCGGCAATGGAGCCTTCCCAAGTCTTCTTGGGACTGATGTTCGGAGCGAACGGATGGCGTCCGAAGGGTCCCTTGCCCGCAGCAAACTTTCCGAAGAAATACGCGACCGTATCGCACAGCCACACGGAGGTCATCACGAGGATAAACGGATAGCAGTGTTCGAGACCCTGTCCGTTGCCCATCATCTGCACGTTGATACCACCCCAAAGTCCGAGGTAGAGCGGGGCCGCAAGGTGCATCACCATCCAGGGGAACATGTGATCGATTTCGACCTTCGCGTAGGCGATGGCGATATACAGGCCGAACACAAGCATTGCCGTCATCCCGACAACATAAGGCACGGCGGTCAGCCCGAAGAACCCGCCCGAGGCAAGCGCCCAAGCCAGCGTGAGGGCAAAGCTTGCCGCAAACGAGAGGTAGCGCATGTCGGGACCCTTGTACATCTTGGAGACCATGCCCGCCCATTCCCAGGCGCCCACGCCCGCAAGGAAGCACATGAGGCCAATACGGCTGTAGTCGCAGAACCACAGCAACACGAACACTATAGGAATGGCGATAAACGCCGTCAACAAACGCTGAGCCAAGTTACTCATGCAACACCTTCCCAAACCTTCTTTCGCGGGTTTTGAAAAACTCAACGGCCTTCAGGAACTCTTCCTTGGTAAAGTCGGGCCACAGCGTGTCCGTCACGTAGAACTCGCTATAGGCGGCCTGCCAGAGCAGGTAGTTCGAAAGCCTGAACTCGCCACCGGTACGGATAACCAAGTCCGGATCGGGAGCGCCCTTCAAATACAAATTCTTCGCGAACACGTTCTCGTCGATATCCTCGATCTTGAGCGTACCCGCCTGCACCTGCGTGGCGATAGCCTTCGCCGCATCCACGATTTCGAGCCTGCCACCGTACGAGATGGCGAGGTTCAGCTGCATGCCCGTGTTGTTCGCCGTCTTGTCGATGGCGGACTGGAGGCTCGCGCGCGGCTTTTCGGGCAGGCGTTCCATGTTCCCGATAACCTTGAGCTTCACGTTCTTCTCCATGAGGTCGGGGATTTCCTTCACCACCATCTCGATGAGGAGGTTCATCAGGTAATCCACTTCCTTGCTGGGCCTGCCCCAGTTTTCGGAACTGAACACGTAGAGGGTCATGTGCTCGAGGCCCAGATTCACGCCAACTTCCACCGCGTCGATGGTCGCCTGCGTGCCCTTGCGGTGCCCGAGAAAACGCTCTAGCCCGCGGCTACGGGCCCAACGCCCGTTACCGTCCATAATGATGGCAACATGTCTAAGCTGGTTCGCCACGGTCGCCCCGGACTACACCTTGAGGAGGTCCGCTTCCTTCTCGGCAAGGATAGCGTCAATCTTTGCGATATACTTGTCGGTCGCCTTCTGGATTTCGTCCTGCTGCTTCTTGACTTCGTCTTCGGGCAGGTCCTTGTTCTTCTTGATGGCGTCGTTCGCATCGCGGCGGATGTTACGGATAGCCACGCGGCCTTCTTCGGCATGCTTGCGGGCCACCTTCGCGAGTTCCTGGCGACGTTCGGTCGTGAGTATGGGAAGCGACACGCGGATGCAGTTGCCGTCCTTCATCGGGGTCACGCCGATATTTGCCGCAAGAATCGCCTTGTCGATGGTGTCGACGAGCTGCTTTTCCCACGGGGTCACGAGCAGCATACGCGGTTCGGGCACAGAAATCTTCGCCACCTGGGAAATCGGCGTCGGGGTGCCGTAGTAGTCGATGCGCACGTCGTTGAGGATAGCGGGGCTAGCCTGGCCAGCGCGGATCTTGGAGAATTCACGTTCGGTGGCCTCGATGGCCTTGTCCATTTTTTCGGTATAGTCTGCCATAGTTCGTTCCTAGTCACTAGTCATTAGTCACTAGTTAGTTAAGAGTTGATGGTTTGTTTCCGTAGTTAAATATAAGTAAAAATCCCTAGCAGTGGACCAGCGTACCGAGGTCGCCTTCGATGGCCGCGCGGGTCAAATTGCCCTTTTCCATCTTGAACACGAAGATGGGCATGTTGTTTTCCATGCAGAGGGCGACGGCGGCGGTATCCATCACCTTGAGGCCGCGGGAAATGACTTCCTTGTAGCTGATATCGTCGAAGCGGGTGGCTGTCGGATCCTTGACCGGGTCCGCGGTGTAGATGCCGTCGACCTTGGTGGCCTTCATAATCACATCACATTCGCTTTCGATGGCGCGGAGAGCAGCGCAGCTGTCGGTGGTGAAGAACGGGTTACCCGTACCGGCGGAGAAAATCACGACGGAGCCTGCGGAGAGGAGCTTCAAAGCCTTGCGGCGGTCGAAGAATTCGCAGACCGGTTCCATGCGGATGGCGGACATCACTACGGAGTCGATTCCCTGCTTGTCCAAAGCATCCTGCATGGCGAGGCCGTTCATCACGGTGCCGAGCATGCCCATGGCATCGCCCTGGGCGCGATTCATGCCGCCTGCAGAAGCGGAGATGCCGCGGACAAGGTTGCCGCCGCCAATCACAAGCGCGACCTGCACGCCCTGCTTGACGATGGAGGCAATTTCGGACGCCATGTCGGAGAGAATCTGGTTATCGATACCGTGGCCCTTTTCGCCTGCGAGGGCTTCGCCACTGAGCTTGAGAAGAATGCGTTTGAATTTCATATCCGAAAATGTAATAAATTGCGGGGAGGAAAAACAAGCAACAAATTATTACACGTCTTTAACACGGATTCTTTGCTACAGGCAACCGCTTCGTCCCAAAAAAGAATATATTAACACCGGGTGTATGATTCTCGCAGAGGGATGTTTATGAAAAACAGGATTCCGTTTTTTAGTCTTATCGCATTGATGCTGCCCGCGATGGCGTTCGCCGACATCGTGTACCAGGGGAAGCGCGTCCAGGAATGGCCCGCCGAGGCGATGCCCACGTTTGACAATTCCCGTGGCACGCCACAATCTCGCACCCTCACGAAAACGACCGCGGTCACGACCAAGAGCCACTATGCCGCCCCCAAGGGCAAAATCTACAGCCTTACCCTGCTCGTTGATTTTTCGGACAAGCCCGCCCCCGTTACAGTGAGCGAAGTCGAGGACTGGCTCAACAAGGAAGGTTTTAACAGGGACGGCTGCAACGGTTCCGTACGCGACTACTACCTCGACGTTTCCAACGGGCAGTTGGACCTCACGAACGAAGTCTACAGCTGGTACCGCGCAAAGCATCCCAAGTCCTGGTACGAAGGTTTGCAAGGATACTCGGGTTCCGATTCGCTCATGAAAGAGGTCTTTGAGTATTTCGACCCCCAGGTAGATTTTTCACGTTACGACAACGACAAGGACGGCACCACCGAAGCCATTAACATCGTGTATGCAGGCCCCGGACAGACATGGGGTCAGGGGCTCTGGCCGCATTCCGGATGGTCCAGCGAAAAGCGCGATGGAGTCCGGCTCACGCACCATCAGATGACGGACATGCCCGGCAAGTTCTCCATTTACGTATTCGTGCATGAATCGGGGCACATGATCTTCGGCTGGCCGGACCTCTACTGGTACGGCGACTACTGCACCATGGGCAACCGCGCGAACGACCTGAACCCGGTGGCGATAAACGACTTCTACCGTGCGGACCAGGGCTGGATTCCGTTCGTAGACATCACGAGCAACGATGTAAACAACGTAACAAGCCTTGAAATTACGAAGCCGGGAGAGTTCTGCTACCGCTACAAGAACCCGAACAGGCCCGACAAGGAAGGCCTGGCATGGTCTTACGTACAAAATAAAGGCCGTAACAAAGTCCTAGCAGGTAGCGGCCTCCTGATGCAACATTACGACTTTTCGATTGAGGGAAATTCCTCCGCAGACAAACTCGGACTCCGAATCGTGCACGCCAGCGCGGCAGGCAAAACGAGCGATGCCGTAACTGACCAGTGGCCAAGCCCGGGCAGCACCGCCAACACGTTCTTCAAGAGCGGGACCTACGCGGAATTTTCAGATGACGCCTACCCCGCTATCCGCTGGTACAACGGTTCCAAGACGGGATTGAAAATCACCGACATCGGGACCCCCGGAGAGACGCTCACGTTCTGCATCGGCGAGAACTGTTCCGAGCCATCGTCCAGTTCGTCGGAACCCGCATCCAGCAGTTCTGTCGAAATCACGGTCCAGAAAATCGCGCTCAAAACGACACTCCCGATAAGCGACAACTATGCGCCCGTAACGCTCGACCTGAACGGCAACGAAGTCGCAAGCATTTTCGGCATCAAGCGGACCGAAATTGAAGACAAAGTAGAATTCTACGGAGTGGAACCCGACGGGAGCCTCAACAGCAACACTACCGGCGAAGGCACCGGCCACTGGTTCGACAAGGATGGCAAAATCGCAACCTGGGACCCGAACGGCACCAGCATCGTATTCTCCAACGTGGACCTTACGACCATGACCACTAAAATAGGCCACATGCCTGGTAAAGTCAATGCCGGAGACACCTTCACCGTAAGGCAGGCTCTCGTTTACGGGAGCAAGCAGGTCACCTTCGAAATCAAGGTGACAATCGAAGGCGGCACCACCATCATCCGCAATATAGAGAAGGCTCGCTACGGCAAGCCCGGAAACAGGATATTCAACGTGCTCGGCCAGCCCGTAGGGGTGCGCAACGCCAACGGATCCCTCCCCGACCTGCCCAAGGGCGTTTACGTGGAAATAAAATAGCGGAAGAATAATATAGGATAAAATTATTTTCAGCCAATCCAATTGACGGATTGGCTTTTATTGTGCATATGCCAAAGCACTTTATTACAAAAAAATGTCAATTTTCTTATGCAGAGATGACGTGGGAAAGACCTCTACTGGAGGTCGGGGCGGGACACCCGATAATTTCTATCTTGTACACAGCAAAACATAAAACGTAAATTCAACACTATAAGGATATAATGAGTCTTAAAATCGTTGTGCTTGCTAAGCAAGTACCTGATACACGAAACGTGGGCCCCGATGCCATGACGGAGCAGGGAACCATCAATCGTGCCGCATTGCCCGCGGTCTTCAACCCCGAAGACCTGAACGCCCTGGAGCAAGCCCTTCGTTTGAAGGACCAGTTCCCGGGTTCCACCATTTCTGTGCTGACGATGGGTCTCCCGAAGTCTGCCGAAGTCGTCCGCGAAGCTCTGTACCGCGGTGCCGACGAAGGTTTCGTGGTGACGGACCGCCCGCTCGGTGGTGCTGACACTCTCGCTACGAGCTACACGCTCGCCCAGGCCGTCAAGAAGATTGGCGACTACGACATCATTCTCGGTGGCCGCCAGGCTATCGACGGCGATACCGCACAGGTCGGTCCGCAGATTGCAGAAAAGCTGGGACTTACGCAGGTGACCTACGCCGAAGAAATCCTCTCCCTCGACGAAAAGGCCCGCAAGGTCGTAATCCGCCGCCACATCGACGGTGGCGTGGAAACGGTGGAAGCACCGCTCCCGCTGGTCGTGACCGTGAACGGAAGTGCGGCCCCGTGCCGTCCGCGCAACGCAAAGCGCCTCATGAAGTTCAAGAACGCGACTGTGGTTGCCGAACGCAAGCCGGAAGATGCCGAAAAGTACGAAGCCCTCATCGCGAAGAAGCCCTACCTGAACATTCCGCAGTGGGGTGCAGCCGACATCGACGCAGACCCTGCCCAGATCGGTAAGGCCGGTTCGCCGACGAACGTGAAGGCTGTCAAGAACATCGTGTTCAAGGCGAAGGAAAGCCGCACGCTCACCGCAAGCGACGCCGACGTCGAAGGACTTATCAAGGAACTTTTAGACGGGAAGATTATTGGCTAGCCTATGAATAACGTATTTGTATATTGCGAAATTGAGGGCACGACCGTTGTCGACGTTTCCCTCGAACTTTTGTCCAAGGGCCGCAAGCTCGCCAACACGCTCGGCGTTCAGCTCGAATGCATCTGCGCAGGCAAGGGCCTCGACGGAATTGAAAAGCAGGTGTTCCCCTACGGTGTGGACAAGGTCCATGTATTCGACGCCGAAGGGCTCTTCCCCTACACCACCAACCCGCACGCATCGCTCGTGGTGAACCTCTTCAAGGAAGAGCAGCCGCAGATTTGCCTGCTGGGTGCAACGGTGATTGGCCGTGACCTCGGCCCGCGCATCTCCAGCGCCATGCACAGCGGCCTTACCGCCGACTGTACCGAACTCGAAATCGACAGCTTCGAAATGAGCATCGGCGGCGTGAAGAAGTTCTACGAAAACCAGCTCTGCCAGATTCGCCCGGCGTTCGGCGGCAACATTGTTGCTACCATCGTGAACCCGGAACACCGCCCGCAGATGGCGACGGTGCGCGAAGGCGTGATGAAGAAGGAAATCGTGGACCCGAACTACAAGGGCGAAGTCATCAAGCACGACGTGGCCAAGTACGTGCCGGAAACGGAATACGTGGTCAAGGTGCTCGAACGCCATGTGGAAAAGGCCAAGCACAACCTCAAGGGCGCACCCATCGTGGTGGCCGGTGGTTACGGCATGGGCTCCAAGGAAAACTTCGACATGCTGTTCGAACTTGCCAAGGAACTCCACGCTGAAGTCGGTGCTAGCCGCGCCGCTGTGGACGCAGGTTTCGTCGATCATGACCGTCAGATCGGTCAGACTGGCGTGACGGTCCGCCCGAAGGTCTATATCGCTTTCGGTATTTCCGGCCAGATCCAGCACCTCGCTGGCATGCAGGATTCAGGTATCATCATCTCCGTGAACTCCGACCCCGAAGCTCCGATCAACGCTATCGCTGATTACGTGATCAACGGCACCGTCGAAGAAGTTCTCCCGAAGATGATCAAGTATTACAAGGCAAACAACAAGTAAGCGCTATGGCAAATTTCTACACAGATCACCCCGAGATTAAATTCAACCTCGAAAGCAGCCCCTTGATGCAGCGCATCGTGGAGCTCAAGGAAAACGGCTACGCCGACAAGGACAGCTTTGACTACGCGCCGGAAGACTACGCCGACGCGATAGACAGCTACAACCGCGTGCTCGAAGTCGCAGGCGACATCACCGCGAACACCATCTTCCCGAACTCCGAAGACGTGGACGCCGAAGGCCCCCACTGCGAAGACGGCCGCGTGCGCTACGCAAGCAAGACCTACGAGAACCTGGAAGCCACCCGCAAGGCTGGCCTCAACGGTGTCACGATGCCGCGCCGCTTCGGCGGTCTCAACTTCCCGATTACCGCCTACACGGCCATCAACGAAATGATCGCCTCTGCAGACGCCGGTTTCGAGAACATCTGGTCCCTGCAGGACTGCATCGAGAC
>NZ_DDQF01000012.1:289072-289924 GCF_002342555.1 Fibrobacter sp. UBA2449 | reverse complement strand
TGCGCCGGCGAGACGATGTCGATGGACTTGACCGAACCCGATGCCGGTTCCGACCTGCAGCGCGTGATGCTCAAGGCCACCTACAGCGAAGCCGACAAGTGCTGGTACCTGAACGGCGTGAAGCGCTTCATCACCAACGGCGACTCCGACATTCACCTGGTGCTCGCCCGCTCCGAAGAAGGCACCCACGACGGCCGCGGCCTTTCGATGTTCATCTACGACAAGCGCGACGGTGGCGTGAACGTGCGCCGCATCGAGAACAAGCTCGGCATCCACGGAAGCCCGACTTGCGAACTTGTCTACAAGAACGCCAAGGCTGAACTCTGCGGCCGCCGCAAGTTCGGTCTCATCAAGTACGTGATGGCCCTCATGAACGGCGCACGCCTCGGCATTGCCGCTCAGTCCGTGGGTATCAGCCAGATGGCCTACAACGAAGCTCTCGCCTATGCCAAGGACCGCAAGCAGTTCGGCCAGGCCATCGTGAACTTCCCGGCCGTCTACGAGATGATTTCCAACATCAAGGCACGCCTCGACGCAGGCCGCGCACTGTTGTACCAGACAGCCCGCTACGTGGACATCTACAAGGGCCTCGAGGACATCGAGCGCACCCGCAAGCTCACCGACGAGGAGAAGGCAGAACTCAAGCTCTACCAGAAGCTCGCCAGTGCCTGCACGCCTTTGGCCAAGGGCATGAACTCCGAATACGCGAATCTGAACGCCTACGACAGCATCCAGGTTCACGGCGGTTCCGGCTACATGCTCGAATACGCCTGCCAGCGCCTCTACCGCGACGCTCGTATCACCTCCATTTACGAAGGCACGACGCAGCTGCAGACGGTTGCCGCCCTCCCG
>NZ_DDQF01000012.1:58874-288991 GCF_002342555.1 Fibrobacter sp. UBA2449 | reverse complement strand
TCACCGACCTCTGCAGCCGTCACTTGTACGAACTCGCTGCCAACTGCGTGATGAGCCAGCTGCTCCTCCGCGATGCCACCAAGGCACCCGAACTGTTTGAAAAGAGCATGAAGGTGTACCTGAACCTCGCCGAAGCCGAAGTCGCGAAGCACTACAACTTCGTGAAGAGCTTGGATGTGGAAGCGATGGAGAACTACAAGCAGGCGTAAGCTGTTAACATGTCATTGCGAGGGACTCCAGTCCTGAAGCAATCCATAAAATTAAAGAACCTCGGTGATGAACCGAGGTTCTTGTTTATAAAAAACGCCAGCAACGAGTTTATTTTTTTGAGTAGATCACATCTTTTGATAAACCGTTTTTAACACCAAAAAACAGGAAGGCTCGGATATACATCTTTACCTTTTTTATATTTCCATTGTAAATGGCATAATATACAGGAACGATAATATGAAAAAAAAGTTACTTTTAATCGTCCTCTCCACATCACTTTTTTGTGGATGTGGATTCGTTGAATCTGGAGATTTCAAGAACCAGATTAGTTGCAAGAGCGATTCCATTGTAAACAATCCAACGGAATTTGAATTAGACTGTGACAGAAAATTTTTTCGGATATATTCACCGGATTCAAAAACAGAAATTATGAAGTACTTTGTATCCGATTGCAATGAAGACGGCAATTTCACATCCGCCCAATTGTACATTAATTCAAGCGACAAAAACATAAACCTGCTAATTGACGATGACAATTTTCTTCTTGTGAATGGCAACGTATTCTGTGATGAGGTGGATGATTGTGAAAAAGCCTGCAAAGCCAATGATGTTCTAAAAAAAGTAAAAAATGTCAATGAAAATCTTGATTTCATTCGTAATTCCATTTAATCCTTTTTTACAGGGTGTGAGAAATGATGTCTAGGGCATTTTTTGTATTTCTAACAGCTAGCGTTCTAGCGTTTGCTCAATACAACCAAGAAAAAGACATTCAGATGTTGAACTATGTTGGCTCTCTATCAGAAAGAATAAAAGATAGCCGCAAAAATCCTTATGAGCTCCACCTGCTTCGAGACGAAATTATGAACGACGTCGATGTTCTTGGTATCAAGCCAATAACAAAACATCTTCTTGAAAAATATCAAAAAAACATTGTAGAATTTACGCTTCTATCTAGACAAGAAGAGCGCATGCAATTTATTATTGACAACAAAAAAGCGGAGGCCATAAATCAATCTATTCCTGATCCCCAGGCATTGATTGGACTCGCTTTATCAAATCCGAACCCGTACCTTCTAGTTGCCAATGTCGGAACAATGATAGCACGCTCCATTTCTAGTTACAAGTCTGCCATGGCAAGTGCAGAAATGGAAGAGTTAAAGATGAAATGGGAGCTTGAAGACAAACGCTACAAAGTCTTTGAAAAGCAAAGTCTAGAAGCCTGGGCCTACAGAGTCGATGTAACCAATGAGTCAGACATTTCAAAATCCCTTAATGAAAAGGTTATTCAAAATTTTTTCAAGATTACAAAAGACGACAAGAAAGGACGCCTTTTGGAAGAGCTTGAGAATTCCGAAACAGCCGCTCTTTACACAGGCGCACACTATCAGCCCTATTATTTAGCCTTAGCAGAGGCTTACTATTCAAATGGCAATTGGGAGAAATGTGTTCAGGCTTATAAAGAATACGAAAAAAATCCTGTACGACTTTTTACAATTGATCACAGCGCGGCAAAAGTACTACTTAAAGTTATAGATGCAGGCACAAAATACCTGCCGGACGAGGAAAAAATCGCTTTTATTAAAGACTACAACAATAAACTAATAAAAGAATCTTCAAAAGACGAATGGGAACTCCGATATTTTGCAGGATTAAATTACATGAACCTAGTAAGTCTTGATGTTACAAATCGAAAAATTCATTTAAAAGAAGCGTTTAAAATTTTTAGAAGTAACATCGCGGAACTTTCTTCTCGCCAAGACAGTTTACTTGCAAAATTTATTTTGCCCATTGACAAAAACATTCCTAATGACCTATCAGACGAAAAGAAAAAAATCCAAAAAAAATTATTTAAAATCGAAGAAAAAGAACGTAAATACAAGACTCTTCCCTTGGACAAGGCTTTGTTAACTAATATGGAAATGGCTTTTGCCATTGCCAAGCTGGACAAATCTTTAATGAACGAATGGAACGAGTATATACTTAAACGTTTATTAGAAACATCATTAACCAATATGCATTTGAGGAAAAAATATGGTCTGAAGATAGCTAATTTTAACGAAGTAACTTTTAACGGGAAAGAACTTGAACTTCCTATTTCATTTGTTTCCGACAGCATAAAAATTGATTTAATAGTAACATATGATAGTGGGAAAAAATATACGTTCTCTAATGTAAAGCGCAAATCAATTACGGTAAATCGCCCTGATGACGACGATCTCTTTTATGATCAAAGCAAAAATGAATTCATTGATCAATTGCGAGATTTTAAAGTCATTTTAAATTTGGACATAAATCCCTATGGTATTGATTTTGACAAAGTTCCATCAGTTGAATTTTCTATGACTGCACATGATGAAGAAATTAGAATTCTCTTGGTTAAGAAAAAAGGAGAATTTAAAATTCCTTTAATAGGAAAAAACATCTATGTCGTCAATACGAAGCAATAAAATCATTCTTGTAATTTTACTTATTGCGCTGAACGCATTTTCATATAGTAGAAAAGAGCACGACCAAAATGTCGCTCGATTTTTATTAGGCAGTAAAGAAGCCGTAAGTAATGATGTTATAAAGAAATTAAATATCGCTTCCTATCTTTGTCTAGATTATTTCATTGACGATGAAGATGAAAATGCCAATGACAAAAGCAAGCGCGCCTCAGCCGAAAAAATGCTACGAGACATAGGGGCATCCGTCAATATTGATGACATAAAAATGCCTTCTGGCCAGCATCAAAAATACACGCACCTTGGATGGGATGACGATATCGGGGAGATGAAGTTTTACAAAGGACAAGAAAAATATGATAGAACCCGTCAACTAAGACGCGAAATATTAACAGAAACTGTTCAAGACGTTTTCTCAATCGACAATAATCACGGAGCTCTAGATTTTTCTAAACTCATTTATTACATCCACATCATCGGCGACCACGAAGGAGACAAGCCCTCCTCATCCTATGATAGAATCCCCCTTGTCCCTTGGGAAGACACTCCAAACGAGACTTTCACAATTTTTTCAGAACTTGAAGAAATTTTGAAACACCTGTATGAACTCCAGGAAAACCCTTCCCAGGAATTAACCCTACATTATAACGCTTTAAACAATTTTTTAGCGAAAAACGGCACAGAAAAACTATGCCGTAAAAATTGCAATAAAACCTATCTAGACCATTCCTGCGATGTCCATTTTTACCCATGGCAAGATGACAACATTCGCGTCAACATTTATTGTTTTTCCGCAGAACTTTCTGATATGCTTGCAGAACATCTTCCCAAATTTTTGAGAAATATTGATTTTTTCAAGAGAATCTTGTACAACAATTAGCTTAAAATTTTCAAAAAACCGGGAGGTATTTTTACCCCAACTGTCATAATATGACACCCAAAGAATATATATTTGAACTACAGAAAAAAGACCCGCAATTTCAAGCATGTTTGCGGGCAGGAGCATAAGATGAGTAAAGATGTGCAGCCTGTTGCAGGCAAAAATGAGATTGTCGTGTACCAGCCGGAGGGCGGAGAATTTCATATCGAAGTCCGTGTTGAAAATGAGACCGTATGGCTCACGCAGGCGCAGATGGCAGAATTGTTCAACAGCACGCGAAACAATATCACCCTCCATATCAAGAATATTTTCCAAGAACACGAATTGGACGCCAATTCAGTATGTAAGGAATCCTTACTAACTGCAAATGACGGGAAAAAGTACAAAACGAAGATTTACAATCTTGATGTTATCATTTCAGTCGGCTATCGCGTAAAGTCTATTCAAGGAACACGTTTCCGTCAATGGGCAAATCAAGTACTTAAAGAGCATTTGCTAAGGGGTTGCAGCATCAACCAACGGCTGATATCTCACGAAAACAAGCTGGAGAACCATGATTCCCGCATAATCAATCTCGAAAAGCAAGTGGATTTTTTCGTGAAGACGAACTTGCCGCCAAGCGAAGGTTTGTTGCCTGCACATGCGCACTGGAGCGGCTACGAATTCGCAGTGCAGTTGGTGCGTTCCGCAAAAAAGGAAATCGTCATCATTGACCCGTATGCCAACGACATGGTTCTTTCGCTTATGGCAAAACGCGCCAAGGGTGTGAATGCGACGATCTATTCCGCTAGAATCACTCACGCTATGAGAGAGGAAGAGGCACGGCTGAATCGGCAATTTCCGACGGTCCACTTGGAGAACATGCGCGAAGTCCACGACCGTTTCGTCATCGTCGATGACGTAGTTTATCATGTAGGGGCGTCGTTCAAGGATTTAGGTAATCAAATGACGGCATTTTCAGTACTGAACTTCGTCACCAAGGAGCAGGTACTTGCGATGGTGAAATAGAAAGCTGCATTTTACCACTTCGGGGTCTTAGGGGTTTGACCCCTAGGAGAGAGGGTAGCGGAAGACCCGGCCCTTCGGCGGTTCGGCAGGCTCACTGACCTTTGGGATTTTGGCCGGGGCTGAAGCGAGGGGGACACTTCCCCCATTCAAGCACTATTTAAAATCAGTCCGGTTTTTCTTGATCCAGAATGCACCAGACTTTCCAGCTTGCATACACGTCCTTTTGCGGGCGGCACAGCCTGACAAAGGACGCAGTGCCCAGATTGCGTTTGATGCACGCTTTCGATTCGTTGTGGTATTTGATATACCCGCTGCAGGATTCACTTGCGCTCAGGTCGGAGGCAGGAGAATATCCCCGTTCCGTGCATGTATCGTTTTCAAAGATCCATGTATTTTCGCCGTCTGTAATTTTCACATTGTACTTCTCGATGTACAGTGTATCGGCGTAGTCGGAATTGGGATCGTCGCCGACAAATGTTACCAGGGCATCGTCCGCAAACATGCTCTTCGGCCAGCCGCTATGGGATTCGACAACCGGCGCAACATAGCTTGGATTCTTGACAGTCCATTCGGACACCGTAGAATCCGTCAGCTGCACAAGCTTTAGCTCATCTTCAAATTCCCTGTAATAATAGACGTCATCGCCGACCTTGATTTTTGCCAGGTAGGCATCCTTGGAGTTACGGCAACCGTCCCAGACATAGTCGGAGCATTCGTACAAATCGGCATATAGCAGCGAATCATCCTGAACAATGACGACCCTTTCCAAATAGGCCGACGTAGACATGAATCCGCCACCGTACTCCCCGTTCGGTTCATCTATGATATAGCAGTATCCTTCATAGTCTCTCGGATATACCCAGCGGATATTTTTCGCGTTTTCACCATACGATGCATAGTACGATTCATCAATCGGTTCATACTTGTACGTTTCTTGCTTTGCGCCCGTATCAACAGGTACAAAGTCGTACACGTCCGGTTTTACGCCCGTGGTATCGAAAGGCAGCTTGTCGTAGCGCGGCACCTTGGAACTTTCGGAAGAGGAACTTTCAGGGGCGGCCGTTGCAGAACTGGTCGCCTGTTCCTGCGATGCGGAACTCGTCTGTGCCTCCTGGGACGAAGAACTTGCAGCGGGATCCGTCGCCGAGGAGCCAGCCACATTTTCCGACGAAGAGCTTTCTGTTCCCGATGACGAAACGATCGAGTCATCCCCCGACGAACTTTCCACCGCAACAACTTCTTCCTGTTCCGGAGCCTGTGACGAAGTTGATTCATCGCAAGCGGCAAACAGGCACGCCGCAATGCCCGCCATCAAAAATTTTTTCACCATTCTATCCTCCTATTTCAGTTTACATACAAAATATACAAAAGGTTGCCCTTTCGCGGGCAACCCATTATAAATTGACGGTTCATTTTTCAGAGCAAGCGGCATGTTCCCATCAGCTTTTGGAGGTCTTGACGCTGTCGTTTTGTAGCTTAAGAATGATGTCGCCGGAATCCGGGTCCATCATCATGTCGAAGCTAGAACGAATGGTAAACTTGTAGCCCGCGACGTCATAGCATATGTCCAGCGAATGCACTCCACTCGCCAAGGGCATGAACTCCGAATACGCCAACCTGAACGCCTACGACAGCATCCAGGTTCACGGCGGTTCCGGCTACATGCTCGAATACGCTTGCCAGCGCCTCTACCGCGATGCACGCATCACCTCCATTTACGAAGGCACGACGCAGTTGCAGACGGTTGCCGCCCTCCCGCACATCAACACCGGCACCTACAGCCAGATGCTCGAGGAACTGGAAGCGGGCGAAGTGGCCGCCGAATACGAGAGCCTCAAGGCCCGCGCTAAGGCTATGGACGCGAAGTTCAACGAAGCCATCGAAACTGTGAAGGCAGCGAACAACAACGAGTTCACCGACCTCTGCAGCCGCCACCTCTACGAACTCGCCGCCAACTGCGTGATGAGCCAGCTCCTCCTCCGCGACGCCACCAAGTCGCCTGAACTGTTCGACAAGAGCGTGAAGGTGTACCTGAACCTCGCCGAAGCCGAAGTCGCGAAGCACTACAACTTCGTGAAGAGCTTGAGCGTGGAAGCGATGGAGAGCTATAAGCAGGCATAAGCTGCTTCTTCGTCATTGCGAGGGGCGCCAGTCCCGAAGCAATCCATAAAGAAATTGCCCCGGCTCTAACGAGTCGGGGTTTTCTTTTTTCAAAAAACAGCCTATGTCATATTATGACATCCCCTCGTTTATATATTTATAGGGAGCGAGGTTCTATGCTGGTAACTTTCCTTATCGTGCTAGGCCTCCAGCTACTTGCAGCTTTGCTGTTTAGTAGCTATGGTCCCCTTTGGGGACATATCGGCTCTTTTCGGGGCTGGTGACGCAGGGGACGCCTGCGCCATTACCTTGCTGCTGAAAGTGCTGCCAATACTCATTTTCGTGGGGATTTTCGCGTCTTTAATGTTCTGTAGCGGGTAAAAACGGATAAAACTTAATACACTGTATTACTCTTTTACTAACTTTTATATAAATTTTAGTAAAAAGGAGCATTTTATGGGAACCACAATGAATACAATCAGCGCAAGAATCGATTCAAAGCTCAAAACGCAAGCCGAAACCCTGTTCGACCAGCTCGGGATGAACATGTCCACGGCAATTACCGTTTTCTTGAAGCAGGTCGTCCGTCTCCGCAAGATCCCTTTCGAGATTGCCCTTGACACTCCCAACGACGAGACTATCGCCGCCATAGCCGAAGCAAACGAAATCGCGTCAGGAAAACGCAAGGCCAAATCCTACAAGAACGCAAACGCAATGATTAAGGACATTCTCGACAAGTAAAGAATTTCGGGCAATGCGCTCATATTGACGCTGACGCGAACAGGTTCGCACAGCGATTTGTTCAAGAAATAGGAAGAAGGCGCAGGAGACGCCTGCGCCATTACCCTGTTGTTGAAGGTTCTTCCGTTCCTGATTTTCGTGGGGATTGCTGAGTCGCTTATGTTTTGCGGAGGGTGAAAAAAAAGACCGCAGCGGTTAGGCTACGGTCTGAATTTTTATGGATCCTATCGCGTCCTCACGGACGCTCCAGGATGACATTCGGGTCTGGATCCTTCGACTTCGCCCTTACGGGCTCCGCTCAGGATGACGCGACCCTTGGTCGCGTCACTTGACCACGATATTCACGAGCTTGCCCGGCACCACGATAGATTTCACGACGGTCTTGCCAGCCATAAACTCCTTCACGCGGTCGTTGTCCATGGCGAGCTTTTCGAGGGCGGCCTTGTCCATGTCCTTCGCGACAGATGCCTTCGCGCGGACCTTGCCGTTCACCTGGAACACGACTTCCACGGTGTTTTCCACAGCCTTGGAGTGGTCGGCGACCGGCCAGGCGACGTTCGTGAGGGATTCGTTGTGGCCGAGGATGCTCCACATTTCTTCGGCGATATGCGGGGCAAACGGGTGCAAGAGCTTGACGAAGGTTTCACACGGTTCGCGGTAGCGCTTGTCCATCTTCATCATTTCGTTGTTGAAGATCATCAGCTGGCTAATCGCGGTGTTGAAGCTCATGTTCTCGATGTCGCTCGTGACCTTGATGACGGCCTGGTGCATCACCTTCTCGATGGCTTCCGGAGCGGTTTCATCCACAAAGACCGGAGCTTCATCGCTGTCACCCACCACGGAGCGCCAGGCGCGGCCGAGGAAGCGGTTCATGCCTTCGATGCCCTTGGTCTGCCACGGCTTCACGGCGTCGAGCGGGCCCATGAACATTTCGTACAAACGAAGGCTGTCGGCACCGTAATCACGGACAACGTCATCCGGGTTCACCACGTTCTTGAGGGACTTACTCATCTTCGCCACGATCTGCTTGAGCTCGATGTCAGTGCCCTTCTTGAAGAACTTGCCGTTCTTTTCTTCGACTTCGTCAGTCGGGACCTTGGAGCCCGCGGCATCTTCGTAAGCGAAGGCGAGAATCATGCCCTGGTTGAAGAGTTTCTGGAACGGTTCGTCGGTAGAGACGAGGCCGAGATCGAACAAAACCTTGTGCCAGAAGCGGCTGTAGAGCAGGTGGAGCACGGCGTGTTCGGCACCGCCCACGTAGAGGTCGACCGGCATCCAGTACTTTTCAAGTTCCTTAGCGACGAAGGCGTCACCGTTGCAGGCGTCGATGTAGCGCAGGTAATACCAGCAGCTGCCTGCCCACTGCGGCATGGTGTTCGTCTCGCGGATACCCTTGCGACCGTTCTTGTCGGTCACCCGGAGCCATTCGGTGGCGTTTGCGAGCGGGGACTGTCCGCCGTCACCCGGCTTGTAGTCCTTGAGTTCCGGCAACAGCACCGGAAGTTCGGCATCGTCCACAGTAGAGATTTCGCCATCTTCCCAGTGGATAATCGGGAACGGTTCGCCCCAGTAGCGCTGGCGGCTGAAGAGCCAGTCGCGGAGCTTGTAGTTCACGGTGGCCTTACCAATCTTGTTCGCTTCGAGCCATTCGATGACCTTCGCGATGCCCTGCTTCTTGTTGAGGCCGTTCAGGCAAAGCGTGTCGTTCTGGCTGTTGATGTAGGTGCCGTCGGCAGCCCAGCAGGCGTCCCCTGCGAGAACCTTCGGGCGTACGTCTTCGGGGCAGCTTGCATCGGGTTCCATGATGCAGATAACCGGCAGGTTAAACTTCTTCGCGAAATCGAAGTCGCGGGTATCGTGAGCGGGCACGGCCATGATAGCGCCGGTGCCGTAGCCAGTCAAAACGTAGTCAGCGACCCACACCGGAATCTTCGTGCCGGTGAGCGGGTTCACGGCGTAGCTACCGGTAAACACGCCGGTCTTTTCCTTGGCGAGTTCCGTACGGTCGAGGTCGCTCTTCAAGGCGGCGGCGTGCACGTATTCTTCCACGGCGGCCTTCTGTTCGGCGGTCGTGAGTTCCGGCACCATCGCATGTTCCGGAGCCACAACCATGTAGGTTGCACCGAACAGCGTATCGCAACGGGTGGTATAGACGCGGAGCTTCTTTTCAGTCGGCTTGCCTTCAGCATCGGCGATGGCAAAGTCCACTTCGGCACCGTAGCTCTTGCCGATCCAGTTCTTCTGCATGTCCTTCACGCCCTGCGGCCAGTCGAGCTTGTCGAGGCCCTTCAGCAGGCGGTCGCCATACAGCGGGATGCGCATGAGCCACTGCTTGAGGTTACGGCGTTCGACTTCCTTGGTGCCGCACTTTTCGTGAGAACCGTCGTTCAAGACTTCTTCGTTCGCGCAAACAATCTTGCAGTGCTTGCACCACCACACCTGAGCGTCGGCGTAGTAAGCGAGGCGCTTGGAATCCTTGTATTTGCGGACTTCAGCAACACCCTTGGCTTCGACATCGGCAGGAATCGGGAGTTCTTCGATGGGGCGGCCCTTCTGCTGGTCTTCATCGAACCAGGTGCCGTAAAGGCGCTTGAAAATCCACTGCGTCCACTTGTAATACTTCGGGTCGGTGGTGTTGACTTCCTTGTTCCAGTCGTAAGAGAGACCGAGGCGCTTGATCTGGCGGCGGAAATTGTCACAGTTCTTCTTGGTGGTAATGGCCGGGTGCGTACCGGTCTGGATGGCGTACTGTTCGGCAGGGAGGCCGAAAGCGTCCCAACCCATCGGGTGCAACACATTGAAACCGCGGCTGCGCTTGTAGCGGCAGATGATGTCTGTTGCGGTGTAGCCTTCGGGGTGGCCCACATGGAGACCTGCGCCACTCGGGTACGGGAACATGTCCAGGCAGTAATACTTGGGCTTGGACTTATCGGTGCCCGTCTTGAAAGTCTGATGTTCTTCCCAGTAGGCTTGCCACTTGGTTTCGATCTCTTGCGGATTATACTTTGCCATGATTTATGTCCTTAATTTTTTCAGCGGGAAATCTAGAAAAAAAACAATCTTTTACAACAGAGAATTTTCAGGAAGCCCTTTCATACCGGCACCTATTTTTTTAAATTTGGGGCCATGAAGTTGTTCAGGGCATCCATCGTCATCGTTTTTCTGGGATTTTTCTGTTCCTTTGCCGCCGCTCAGGAATATGAAGCCGAGGTCGATTCCGCGTGGATTGCCTCGCAGAATGGTGGCAGCACCGAAATGAACGACGGGAACGACGAGCAAGCGCCTTCCTGCATCGGGGACGGATGCGGTGAAGCGGTCAGCGAAGCACCCGTTACGGACGCCAACGCAGAACCCAGCACAGAACCCGAGCCTCAGCAGCCAAAGGCCGTCGCCCAAAACGACGACGAGGAAGAAGACTGCACCCCCGCCGATTCCCTGCTTCCCGAATGCAAGGACAACACCACCACAAGCGACGATGACGACGAGGACGACGACACCTACGACCGCTACATCAACGAGAATTCCGACATCTCCCGCGCAAGCCGCGAAGGCTTCACCAAGGCTATCGAACTGGGATTCCGCCTTGGAGCGGGCATCAACAAGTCCTTCGGTCACAACGCCGAAGACTGGAACCTGGGTATCGAAGTGACCGGCGGCCTGATTGCGCAGATGAACATCGGCAACGGCGGTCTATCCTCCGTCGTAGAACTGGATTTCAGCTACCGCCGCTACAACTACGAAGCCGAATTCGTCTACGACGACTACAGCGAAAGCGACGAAGCCACCATCAGCATCGCACTCTTCGAAATACCCGTCATCCTGCGCTACGCCATCAACGAGGGCAACTTCTTCGTGGGGCTCGGCTTCGACCTCGGGCTCAAGCTCACCGACGTCTCCACGTTCAAGCAAACAATCGATACCAAGAAGGGCATCGAGGAAGAGGATCCCCACGACAACACGCTTCCCGCCGCCCTTCTCGAACTTGGCGGTATCGTGGACCTGGGCTACTTCATCGCAAGAAACGTCACCGTCGACGTGAGGTTCCTGCAGAACTTCACGAACCTCCTGAACGAAGACGTCATCGCCGAAACGAGCATGCTGAAGACCACGCTTTACGGCCTGCACGTGACCGTCGGCGTCTCCTTCCTCCTCTAGCAAAACTTGAAACAAAAAGCCCCAAAAAGGAGCCATTTTCATGGTTTCTACGGGCCTTTCCTAGTAAAAAAAAGTTTGCCAGAGTCTTTTTCGCGAAAACATTTTTATTTTACACGAAAGATTTATCAGGTTAACCTAGGTTCAACTTCGTATTTATTATTATTCTAGCATGCAATCGAAAGTCCTCCCCTTCCTGGTTTCCGCCCTGCTGCTCTCTTCGGCATCTGCATTTGCAGTCGATTTCGACGAATTCGACGACTCCTCCGAATCAACATCCAGCAGCGGTTCCGGAAACGAGACCTACGACGGTTCCACTGCAAGCGAATTCGCGGGCGACGAAGATTACGCCGCCGAATATGCGCAATACCGCAAGGAGAAGACTTCCAAGGCCGAAATCAACCGCCAGCGTACCGAAGGCTTTGCGCGCGCCATCCTGTTGGGTGTCCGCGGAAGCGCCGGCATCAACACGTTCTTCGGCGGCGAGACCGAAGGCTGGACTATCGGCTACCAGGGTGCAGCAGGCCTCATGGTCCAGATGCCGCTCGGGGTCAAGAACCTGAGCATGGTGCCCGAACTGGTCTTCAACTACCGGCATTACAAATACGCCATCGACACCGATTTCGGCGACAACGATGCAAGCCTCGACATCATGCTCTTCGAAATCCCGCTCATCGTGCGCTACACCTTTGTCGACTACAACATTTTCGTCGGCCTCGGCCTGAACCTCGGCCTTGCGCTCACCTCCTCTTCCGAATTCAACCAGAACATGGATTCGGGCGATGACACCAGGCGCGATAACACCATCAAGACCAACAGCTTTGAAATTGGCGGGACCGCAGATTTCGGATACATGCTTACGCGCTGGGTCCACCTCAACCTCCGCGTGACGCAAGGGTTCACGAACCTTCTCAACGCAACCATCAACGCCGAGCGCACCTTCGAAAACTCGAACTTCCTCACGTTCTACGTGACCGCGGGCGCAAGCTTCATGTTCTAGCGGCTGACCTGCCGTTTCAGCGCCGCACGGCGCAGCTTCACGATTTCACGTTCGATCAGGAACTTTTCCACCGGGAAGAAGCTTTCATGTTCCTTGATGGCATCGACGTAGATGGCGTTCGCAAGTTCAGACTCTCCCGCAAGCATCGCGATGAGCAGCGCATTGCGCAGGAAGAACTCGTCCATCGCCTTCATCTCGTACTTCTCGTAGAAGTCCGCAACGAGGCGGGCCGCAGTCTGGTAATCCTTGGTGCGGGCGCATTCCATGATGTTGAACTCGTCGACAAACGATGACGGGAAGGCACCCTCGTTCACGAGCGTGCGGACCTTCACGTAGACCTCGTTCGTATCGCGGGCTTCCAGCGGGACCCCACGGATCCACTCGATATAGTCGACACGGAACTTGACCCACAGAGGTGAAGATTCCGCAGCGGCCGGCAGTGCAGGCATGGCCGAGAGCGTCGAGACGGAATCGGGCTCGCTGTGCGTAAATCCCCTCGCGGAATCGAGTTTCGCCTGCACGTCGTCGAGGTAGGCGTTCAGCGCGAGCTGCTTGTAAGGGTCAACCGCATTCTGCATCATCTGCTTCACGCGGGCGGGGCGGCGTAGCGCGTTCTCCGCGGAATCGAGGTATTCGGGCCAGCACACTTCGCAGCTGTCGAACACCTGCACGATATGCGCCTGCGAATGTACGAAGCGGGCTTCCTCCGCCTTGTTGTCGACCATCGGCGTAAAGATGCTGTTCGGCGCGACGCCGTCCATGAGCGACTGCACCATCTTGGAAGTGAACAGGAAGTTCTGTTCGCCGAAGAATTCCGGGTCGCGGTGGATGCGCTCGAATTCCTTCACGAGCGTGGAGTCGGTGCTGAAGCGCGAAATCGCCTTCTGGTAAACGGGCTCGTCGCTTGCGATAATGATGATGTCGGGTTCTTCCGGCGCCTTGTACAGGCTCACGTACGGGAACGCGACATCGAGCGCCTTCAATATGTTCAGGAACAGCTGGTCGTTGAACTCGTAGGTCTGTATCCACTGCACCCACAGGCCACCCGGCTTGATGTAACGGCGCATCTTGGTGTAGAACTCGTGACTGAAGAGGCTAGCCACGCCGGAGACCCACGGGTTGGAGGGCACGCTGATCATGAGGTCGTACTTGCGGCGGTTCGTGAGGAAGAACGTCTGCGCATCGTCGATGTAGATATGGATGCGCGGGTCATCGTAACCGCGGGAGTTCCACGGGTAGAATCCCTTCGCGAGGTCCATCATCTCCTGCTCGATTTCCACGCAGTCGAAATCCTTCAGGAGCGGGTCGGCAAGCAGGTAGTGTGCGCCCATGCCGCTTCCGAAGCCGACCATCGCGGCATCGTAGGGCTTATCCTTCACGGCCATGGGCATGAACGCGGTCGCGGCCTGGGTCAGTTCGTCACCCTCGATGGGGCGCGAGCGGTCCTTGCCGAGGCTCGCATCCGCCTTGCCGTTCGTCTTGATGTAGTAGTGCACGTTGGATTCGTGAAAACTGATGGTCGCCGTCTTGCCGTCGCGTACGATAATCTTCTCGTCCGGATGGAGGTTCTTGTAGGCACGGAACGCGCCCGAGGTAATCAGGTGCGGGTCGAAATTCACAAAGATGGAGGGCAACACCATGAAGGCGCAAATCACGTAGAACGCGACGCTGTAGCGGAAGCGCTTGCGATAAACGACAAGCAACGCGAAGCCTATCGCGAAGTCGAGAACCGCGGCGAGCACGAGAGCGCCCTTGAGCTGCAGCAGCGGAAGCAGCAGGAGACCGCCACCCGCAGAACCGAGAATCGAGCCGACCGTATTCCAGCCGTAGACCTTCCCGATGGGAGCTTCGCTCTTGAAGGCGCGCGTGAGGATAATCGTAATGAGCGGGAGCGTCATGCCCGCAAAGAAGCTCGTGGGAACCATCCACAGCACGGAGAGCGCATACTTGAAGAGGCTCCAGCAAACGTAACCGTCATTCGTGGGGTTGAATATCTGGTTTGCCTCGTTCATCATCTCCCAGAACGGCTTGTGGAAGTAGAGCGTGCAGAGCGCAAAGAAGGCCATCAGGATTTGCGCCATCGAGAGCACGACGAGGGAATCCTTCTTCAGGAGCTTGCCCGAGACGGCACTGCCTATGGCAAGCCCGAGAATGAACGCCGAAAGCATCTGGTCGAAGCTGTGGCTCGACGACCCCATCAGGAGGCTCAGCAGGCGAATCCACACGATTTCATAGACAAACGAAGTGAGGCCGGTGATGCCCGCAATCCAGAACCACGTGGATTTCGGGGGCATCGCAAGCTTGTGTTCTGCCGCGTAGTCCTCGTTCAGGGGCTCGCGGGCAACACTTACCCCCTCGGCGGCATCGCCTGGAAGTTCATCCTCGTCATCCTCGTGGTTCGGCGACGTGGTAAACCCAATATACCCGAAAATAGCGGCAAGCAGGAAGTTTATGGACGCGGCTACACACAAGGTAACGTGATTCCCGAGAACCGGGATGAGCATGTAGCTCGTGAAAAGGATGCCAATAGCGGAACCGAAACTGTTCGTGAAGTAGAGCATCGGGAGCGAAACCTCCGCGCCGCTCTTGCGCATGAGACCCGCCGCAATGAACGGGAAGGTCATACCCACCGCAATCGCAATCGGGAGGGTCGAACCCGTGGCAAGCACAATCTTTGCTATTTCCGCGCCCGTGAACCCGAGGCCCGCCACCCATTCGCTATCGAAGAAAAACCCCGTGAGCAGGTTGTAGAGCGGGTGGTAGGCCACACCGCCAATCCCGATGGCAAGTTCCACCGCGGCATACCCGAGCAGCGGGCGCCTCACCTTCTCGACCATCTTGCCCGCGACAAAGCTGCCTATGGCAAGCCCGCCCATGTAGATGCAGAGCGTGAGCACCTGGCCGTAACTGGAATGCCCGAGAAAGAGTTTGAGGTACCGCGCCCATGAACCTTCGTATATGAGGCCAGCGAACCCGGAAAGGGCAAACAGGAAATAGATGAGGACGTTCATGGGCTCCCCCTAGAATCAGTTTTTCTCAAACGAAATTGACTTCATCGCACGCACGACGTAAGTTTCGAGGTCGGCGCCAGCAAACGAACTAGCCATGACTACAAACAGGTTGTTGTTCGCCGTGAGCATGGCTCCCACGCTCTCCCTGTAGCCTTTCACTCCAACCATGTTGATAACGCCAAATTGTTTTTCGGTGTCATAGCGAGCGGAAACGACCTTCCCGCCCTTCAGCGGATCGAACGTGTTGAACGAATAGTCGCTGTCCCATTGCAGGAAGTATTTCACGAAGGCTTCCGCATTCGCCATCGGGGGCGGGTTGAACGTGGAATCCTTGTCCAAGAAAGATGCAGGCATGCCGCGGTAGTTCAGCGTGACGCCGTGCTGCTGCAGGGACACCTTGAACACCCTCTGTTCCATGGAAAAGGCCTCGAAGCGATAGCCCCACTCCTGATAATAGCCGAAGTTGAACGGGATGTCGATTTCCACGGCTTCGGGCACCGGCGATTTCACGTAGTAATCTCCCAGCCAGAAATGCTTGCGGATGGAAACCGCATTCGGATTCGCACAGCCGAGCATCATGAGGGACGCAAAGGCAAGCAGGCCCAAGACAAACTTTTTATACAACTTCATAATGTACTCCTCGCCAATCCGGCATAAAAAACTTCTACGGACAAATAATAACTAATCCGCTTTCTTTTCCGCGGCCTTGTCGCCTTCCTTCGGTTCCGTTTTCCACGGCGTAAGACCGACGACATTTTCCACGGGTATCGAAAAAGCAATACCCTGCCCCATCGTGTCGAGGCCCGCCTTCTGGTAGAGGGCGTGGAGCACGGCATCCTTGATTTTTGCATCCACGAGAATCATCACGATTTCCTTTTCGGGCTGGATGGCGATGTGGAAAAACGATTCCGCCTCCTTGTTCGCCGTACCGCGCGCATTCAGGATTGTGCCTCCGCGCGCGCCGGCATCCTTCGCCGCTTCCATCACGGTCTCCGAGAAACCGTTATTCACAATGCACAGGATAACTTCGTGGTTGAATCCGCTCATTTTTCGTTCCTCCGTACCGCATCGCGGTTGTCGCTCAGGAAGTTGAAGATGGACTTGCCGATGATGCTCGACATCGGGATGGTGTAGGCAATCCCCTTGCCCCCCGCAATCGTTTTGAATTTTTCGGCGAGGCTGTCGAGGGCCGCGCGCAGGTGGTTTTCGCCGATAACGCTGAAAATGACAGCGCGTTCGGAATCCGCGAGGCCCATCGCCGTCGCAATTTCGCGCGGGGCGGTACCATGGCCGAACACGACCATCTGCATGTTCACCCCGAAGGACTGGATATGGTCCATGTAGAAGTCCGCCTTCGCACGGTTCACGATGGTAACGAGAATCTTGAGACGATTCATGGATACACGCGAACGTCCATCCGCCTTCCCGTAAAACCTTCTCGCGATTCCTGTTCTCTTGGATTCTGCCATATTCCAACCTACACAAAATCTATAATCTGCTCGTCGTCGGCGTCCTGGATGCGGCGCATCATCATGCGGTTCTTCAGCTTGTTTGTCGCGATAGCCTTGAAACCAAGCACCTGGATTGTGATGAGCGGGGTCATCGCGACCATGGCCACAATGCCAAACGCATAGCTCAACACGGACTGTCCGCCATCGTGAATCACGGAGCACGCTCCGATAGAAAGCGGAAGGATAAAGCTCGACGTAAGCGGACCGCTCGCGACGCCGCCCGAGTCAAAGGCAATGGCCGTATAAAGCTTGGGCACAAAGAACGAAAGCGCAAGCGAGATAAAGTAACCGGGAATGAGGTAGTAGATTATCGGGAAGCCTACAATGATGCGGATCATCGAAAGTCCGATGGAAAGTCCGACACCTACCGAAAGCGCGACGAGCATGGAACGCTTGCTCACGAGGCCACCGGTAATATCCTCGACCTGCTTGTTGAGCACGTGGACAGCGGGTTCCGCAAGCACGACCACCATGCCGATTACAAATCCGGATGCGACCAGCGCACGAGGCAACTTCGCAAGCTCCATTCCGAGTTCAAAACCGATGGGCATGAACCCGACCGTCACCGCCGTAAGGAAGACGACGAGACCGACAAACGTGTAACCGATGCCGAAAGCGATTTGCATGAGTTTCGATTTCGAAAGCCTAAGCGCCACGGACTGCAGAACCATGAAGAATCCGACAATGAGTCCAAGCGCCACGAGAACTTCCTTGGCGACTGCCGCAAGCGCCGGGACAAAGTTTTCGCCGAGGTTCGCATCGATGGAATAGCTTGCCGGAGAGAGCTGGTACGTGAGGTCGCCCTTCGAAAAAAGCACAAGGCCCATGAGTGCGATGATGGGGCCGATGGAGCAGAGGGCGATTAGGCCGAAGCTGTTCTCGTTCGCATTCTTGCCGCCGATGGCGCCGGCGACGCCCACGCCGAGCGCCATGATGAACGGCACCGTGATGGGGCCGGTCGTCACGCCGCCGGAATCGAAGGCGAGCGGCACGAACTGCTCCTTGCCGAAGGTAAGCATCAGCATTCCGAGCATGAACAGCACCATATAGAAAAAGATGATGATAGAAGAAAGGTCCTTGCGCCACACAATCTTCACGATGGCAAGGAGCAGGAAGAGCCCAACACCCACGCCGACCGTCACGATCAGGAGCACAGGTTCCACGGCGTTCTTCACCTGCTCGGCAAGCACGGAGAGGTCAGGTTCCGCAACCGTAATCAGCACTCCCATCACGAAGCAGACCGAAAGGAGCAGCAAAAGCTTGCGCGACTTGGTAAGGCCCGAACCCACATGTTCGCCCATCGGCGTCATGGCGAGGTCGGCGCCCAGGTTGAAAAGGCCGATTCCCACTACCAGGAACACAGCGCTCACACAAAAGACGACAAGCTCCTTGAGCGAAAAATCAACGAGCGGCGTGAACGAAAGCACAAGGACAATCAGCGTCACAGGCAATACGGACGCGAACGCTTCCTTCAGCTTTTCGAACAGGATTTTGAACATTACTCGCCCAGGTACTCCACCGCGAAAATGAGGGTCGCGCCGCCTGGAATCGGACCTGCGCCACGGCTTCCGTAACCGAGTCCGGGCGGAATCATGAGGATTCGCTTTTCACCCGGGAGCATGCCCGCCACGCCAAGGTCCCATCCGCGAATAACGCGTCCACCGCCAAGCGGGAAGGAGAAAGGCTGTTCGCGGTCGCGGGAACTATCGAACTTGTATCCGTTCGTGAGCCAGCCCGTGTAATGCACCTTCACGTTCGCACCGGCCTTGGCAGGTTCGCCTTCGCCCTGCTGGATGACCGCATAGCGGAGACCCTCGGAGCCGTTCTCGAAAGAGAGCGTCGTCGTATCGGGGAAGAAATCCATCTTGGCGGCAATCTCGGGATCGACCATCGATTCAACAAGTTCGACACGGAACACGAGCGTGGAGTTCGGCGGAATCATCGTAAACGCGGTGGCTCCATAGCCCATGGACGGACTCACACGCAGCCAGCGCACGCCGCCTTCGCGCATGCCGTCGAGGCCTATTTCCCAGCCCTTGATCATCTTGCCCGCGCCAAGCACCACCTCGAAAGGCTTGCCGAGATCCTTGGAACTTCCGAACTTGCGGCCACTCAGGAGCCAGCCCGTGTAATGCACCTTCAGGTTCGAGCCGGCCATCGCAGGCTTGCCCGTTCCGGCCTTCTCCTCAAAAATCTTGAGGCCCTTGTCCTTGTCCTGCCACTTCATCTTGTTCACGTCGGCAGGGAACACGTCGGGTTCCATGGGCTTTTCGGCAGCCACCAGTTCCACTTCGAAGTAGAGGTCGGAATAGGGAGGAATTCCTTCGAGGGAATTTTCGCCATACGCCATGGTGTAAGGAACCGTAAGCTTGCGGACTTCGCCCACCTTCATGCCGAGGAGGCCCTTGTCCCACCCAGAAATCACCTGGCCCACGCCAATCGTGAATTCGAGAGGTTCGCCGCTGGCGTATGTATCGGCAAACGGAACAGGGCCCGTCGCGGTCGGCTTTTCCGAAGCGGAATCCGCAACGGACGTGTCCTTCGGCGCCGCCTTTACCGCAGAATCCAGCTTGACCGTATCTGCCGCCACGTCTGCATAGAGAAAACCCTTGTAGTGCACCTTGATCAGTTGGCCCGCACGAATCTCGTCGCCATCGCCGGTTTTGACCACTTCCACATTGTACGGAACCGCCCAAGCCATGCACGCCAAGCCAAGAATCAGAAAAATCTTCAATTTTGACATAAAATCTCCTACCCCACAAGATAGAAAAATGCTAGTTTTTTGAAAAAAGAGAAATTGCAATATAGAACGGGAAGATTATGCTATCAGTCATCATCGTCATCGTTATCATTATCCTGTCCATCATCCTGGCAGGAATCGGCGCCTACGTGGTCATCCACAGCTCCGACGAAAAGGAAGAAGTGAAGCCGGTCATCGACGTTTCCGGCAAGTACGCCGTCGTAGTCCGTCCCGCCCGCGAATCGATTACCGCCGTGAAGCCCTCGGACAATTCCATCCGTGCCTGGCTCGAAACGCAGGAACAGCTCACCCCGGAACAGCGAGAGCAGTATCTGGAACAATGGAAGGCGAGCATCGAGGAAACTATCAAGACTATCGACGAAGGCGACCAGAACGGCACCGTCACCTACCGAATCGAACTTGGCCCCAAGGGCAAGAAATACGTGAAATTCGTCCACGAGGAGAATTTCATCACCCGCGAACAAATCCGCAACCACGCAGAAATCCTACCCCCCTACGTCCTCGGATGCGACTGCAGGCTCCTGCCCAAGCAGCCCTGGGAAAACCCCAGCAAGTCCGGATGGAAGGCGGTGGTCCCCACCCACGGAAGCACCTACGATGTCCCGGACTGGAGGCAACTTGTTTAATTCCCTAAGACCCGCACTATTCGTCTTTTTCGTAGCGCCCGCAATAGCCCTTGCGGCCGGTTCTGCCATCATCACGCTCGAAATGCCCGTCGGCGCACGCCAGCTGGGCATGGGCGAAGTGGGAGCAGCCCTCGCCGACGACGCGTCGGCCATGTACTACAACCCCGCAGGACTTGCGTTCGGCCCCCTTTCCGACGAATGGAAGGTCTCGTATCCGGCAGATGCCAAGACGACCCCGCACTTCACCAACATGGCCAGCCGTTCCAAGAACGGGTTCTTCTCCAAGAGCGAACTCTGGGCCGGCACCGTGAACGGGATTCTCAAGTTCGACGGCGAACAGTGGATCAACTACCACACCGTCACGCTCCAGGGCAACGCGAAGGTGAAAGACGCCGTGCGCGTATTCGCGGGCACCGAACGCGGACTCGACGAATACACCCGCCAGGTCAAGAAATTCAACGACATCAAGAACGCCGACGACGAATCGCACGTCGTGGAAGTGAAGATTCCCTGGGACCTCGTCGTGAAGGATACGATTACTGCCATCCTCTACGAGAGCCGCACCGAAAAGCTCTGGGTGGGCACCCCGAAGGCGCTCTACCGCTTCGACGGCAAGGCCTGGAAGAGCTACGAGAGCGAACTCGGTTCCCACCGCATCACTGCGCTCGAAAACCAGGGAGCCTCGCTCTGGATTGGCACCGACAACGGACTTTTCCTCTACCGTAACGGCCAGTTCGAACAGAAGGGCAAGGTGCTCCCGAGCCAAAAGATCAACGACCTCGTGTGGTCGGAAAGCCGCAAGGAACTTTTCGTCGCAGTCGACGGAGCGGGCATCGCAAGGCTCGTTCCCAAGAAGAGCGTAAACGACAAGGACCGCTGGAGCCTCTTCAACGAAGAGGACGGCATCATGGACTTGCACCCGACCGCACTCGCCGTCGACAGTTCCGCCCATGTATGGGCTGCGCATAACGGGGGGCTAAGCCACTTCAACCTGCGCAAGTGGGAACAGGTGAAATTCGAAGGGAACGTGGTGAACGACATCTCCGTCGACCAGAAGGGACACATCTGGATTGCTACCGACAAGGGCGTGTGGCGCCACCTGCCGGACTACGCGACCGCAAGCGGACGCAAGGCCGAACTTGAACGCGGAGTCGCCGAACAGGAAGGCAGCGTCAAGAAGGACGACGAGTGGCTCCACTTCCATTCCGGCAACGGCCTTTCCACGAACAAGGTCTGGAAGGTCCTGCCGCAGGGCGGAGACGTCTGGTTCAGCACAGCAAACGGCATGGAACTCTACAAGGACGCCGACTACCAGCTTGTCGCCTTCTACGAAAAGCTTTTGCCCGTCCTCAACATTCCCGACCTCTACCACCTCTTCGGGGGCATGACCATTCCCATTGCGGAATGGGGAACGCTCGGGTTCTTCGTGAATTTCGTGAGCTTCGGTTCGACAGTCGTTTCCGGCGATGTCGACATGGACGACCTCGTAGCCTACAACAGTTCCGAAATCGTCGGCGGCGTAAGCTATGGCACGCGATTCCCGAACAACTGGGGCCTGGGCCTCAGCATCAAGTTATTCTATTCCGACCTGAGTTCCGGAGCGGGCGCTGGCGAAGAAGAAGCGACCACCTTCGGCTATGCATTCGACATCGGCGTACTCAAGAAAGACTTATTCATAGACAAACTAAATTTCGCGCTTGTCCTTGCGAATATCGGTCCGAGCGTCTACTATGTGGACAAGACCATCGAAGACCCGATTCCCCTGACTTGGCGCCTCGGCCTTTCGTACGAAATCCTTTCGCTTGCCGACTACAAGCTCACTATCGCGGCGGACTACAACCGCGAAGTCGTCTACGACGACGACAAGGGAAACCCGGAACCGTTCTACATCAGCTGCTGGAAATCCATCGGGCATCCCGAACGCGGAGGCCACGGATTCGAAGCGTTCAAGAACTCGCTCATGCAGGGCGTCTTCAACGTCGGTTCCGAATTCATCTACTCGAACACCATCGCACTCCGCCTCGGCTATCTCTACGACCAGACCGGTAAGCGTAACGAGATGGACTTCGGTTTCGGCCTCATGATTTCGGACATGCTGCAGTTCGACTTCGCGACCATCATGGACGTGGGCGACAACGACGGCGTGCGCGACGGACAGATGCGCTTCGGCATGCTGTTCAAGTTCTAGGCAGATATTTACGCTTTATTCCACGCGCTCGAGAATCACGAGTGCGCGGTCCTGCGTGCTGTTCGGGATAGTGTAGAAGTGCTTCGCAATTAGCTTGTAGCCGAAATCTTCGGGGTGGAAAACCTTCAGCTCGTCGGCGACACCCGGACCCTTCATAAAATACACGCGGCCACCGACCTTGAGCGAATTCGCGAGGCGAGGCAGCGTCTTTTCCATCCATTCGAATGCGCGGCTGATGACTCCGTCGACCGGGATAGTCATGCTCCGGCTCGTCACCTTGTGGCCGAACACGTCGATACCCCTGAGGCCCATCTTCTCGATGACCATGTTGAGGAAGTTGATGCGGTTCGGACGCGGCTCGCAGAGCGTAAGACGGATATGCGGATTCACGAGCTTGAGCGGGATTCCGGGGAATCCGGCTCCGCTGCCGACATCGATCATGCGGGCGGGCCACTCGGGAACATAGGCGTTGATGAGCGTGCAGTCGGCGTAGTGGCGCTCCACCATCGTCTCGAACGCGTTGAGGCGCGTCAAATCCTGGTCGTCGTTGTTTGCACGCAGCAGCTGATGGAACTCCCAAAATTGCGCAAGCGTCCCGGGTTCGAGTTCAACGCCGTAGTAATGCAACAGCTTGTCGAGGCCTTCCAGCGAAGGCTTTACGCGCTTCCCGTTAAACAGCGGAAAGTCGGTGCGCGGGGCCTTGAGGTGCGGGACGAAATCGCGCCCGGCGGAGCTCCCTGCACGGGCGGGAGTGCGGCCGGACCACTTCTTTGGATTCTTATGCCAGGAATCGCTTGCCATGGCCCAAATTTAAAAACATAAACGCAGCCTCTAAAAAAAAACGGGCAAAACGGCACATTTTGGCCGCGAAATCGTTTTTATAGGTAGAGGCAAACATGAAAGCAAAAAAAGAGCGGTGCGGAACCGCAAACAGAACCCTGGCAAAGGCCATCGCGATGCTTTGGGCCATTCTCCCGCCCGCGCCCCATTCCGCAGGGCTGTCCGAAGCGCAAATATTCGAATGGTGGGACGACGGGACCATCGAGGCGGAGGAGGCGAACGAGATGCTTTCTCTGCTCGACGAGGGCAACGCACAGGAGGCATGCGCACTCGCCGAAATCTATGTGAGCGAGCCCTGCGAGATGAAGGCCGCCAGCAGGAAGCGCACCCCGAAGGCGCAAAAAAAATACGGAGGGCACCTTGCGGCAAAAATGAGGTTCGATTCCGCAGGCCACGTCGATACCCACCGCGAGGAATTCCTCTTCAACCTCCACAGGCTAACGCTGCGGCTCGGCACGCAGGAGCTGCTCACTTACAAAAACAAGCATGGAGAGGCGCACTTCGGGCAGATTTCCACACGAGAACTCAAGAGCGCCATACCCACCGACACACTCTGGGGAACCGCACTCGCCTACTCCTTCGGCACGCCGAGCCGCGGCACATTTGACCTCGGCGGGCTCATCGACACTTCCGGAACCTCGCGGGCACATGTCGGATACACACACGGCAAGGCGTTCGCGGCAGGGGCGTCGCTATGGAAAACCGCAGACACGTATTCCGTCATGGCGCAGGCCGGCTTCCCCTTCGGGCAAGTCGCATACTGGCAGCTATTCGGAGCAGGCGCCCCGCTCATAAAATACCAGCTACACAGCAGGGATTCATCGTCCGTCTCCTGGCGCACCACCGGCTACATCCACGGTGACAGCGTTCCCGCGTCCACTCGCCTGAGCGCAAGCATCCTCAAGAACCAATTCTGGACAACGCAGAACCTCACGTTCCGCGCCAAGGAATTTTTCGACACGCGGGTCTCGGCGAGCGTCCGCATCCTATCGCCGCTTCACTCCGACAGCATTTCGGGAAGGCTCGCGCTGGATATCGAAAGCGGGCCGCCAACTATCCGCGGCGGCGCCAAGATTACCTGCCGCGAAGCCTCGGAAGATTGCAGACAAACTATTTATCAAGGAACATTACAGTCCGCATTCGACTTCGGCACGTTCAGGGCTACATTCACAGGCAGCGCACGAACGCAGCACGACCGCGCAGAAGCGACATGGAAACGGCCGCGCCTCGAAATCGGCGCCACCGTTTCCGAAAACCTCCCCGGCAAGCGTGAAAACCTGTTCAGACTCTCGCTCGTGGCCCCCGACTCGCACCCTCTCGACAACACGCAAATCCGGAGCGAGACGCGCCTGTCCGGCGACTTCCTGGAGTTCACCCTCATCGCCACCTTCAAGAAAACCGGCGGAGGGGAAATCCGACCCACGCATGCGCAAATTTCTTCAAAAATCCTGTTCTAACCCGCCCGTAACCAGCCCGTAGCCACCGTGTACACCCCGAAATTCGGCGATTTTCGCCTAAAAAAGCCACTTTTGGGGATTTGCCATGTTCACGGCCGTAAACAAGAAACCTACGTTTTTTATCGACACGGGGCCCGAAAATAGGTATCTTATAAGTACCCAAACACTCCCTGACCCCTTTAGGTTACCTCCTTTACCTGAAGGGGTCGTTTTTTTATCTTTACGGCATGATTATCGCGACCATCATCGGGGCAGTTTTCTTTCTGCCGTCCATCGCACTGAACGTGGCACTCGCGTTCGGCGCACCGCTCGGCATGTACGCCATGAACGGCCGCAACAAGGTGGTGCCCAAGGAAGTGCGCAAGGCGTTCATCGTCCCCATCTGCATGCAGCTTGTCGCGATGTTCGTGCTGCTCAGCGCGGGCCGCATCATTCCCGAAATTATCCCGTTCATGATTACGCGCATCCTTGCGTTCTTCTTCGCGGTCTACCTCACGTTCTATGCCGCCACGGTGCTCTTCAGCACGAGCCACAAGGAAAAGACCGTCATGGGGCTTTTCGCCATCGTCGCGACAGTCTGCTTCTGGATAACCGCGTTCGGGACGCTCAACTGGGACTAGCAAGAGGTTCACGGAATGCCCGAAGCGTATCACAACTACCAGCGCGACCTCGGCTACATCATCCGCTGGAACCAGCGCAAGGGCATTGTCCCTACGCTTTTGATGCACGCCTGCTGCGGGCCCTGCAGCACCTACTGCATCGAGTACCTCTCACAGTTCTTCAAGATAACGATTTTCTACTACAACCCGAATATCGCCCCTTCCGAGGAATACGCCCACCGCGTCGCCGAAATCAGGCGGTTCGTAAGCGAATTCAAGACAAAGTATCCGGTGGAATTTATCGAAGGCGAATACGACCCAAAAAAATTCTACGATATCGCACGCGGGCTCGAAGACGAGAAAGAGGGCGGCAAGCGCTGCCGCAAGTGTTTTGAGCTGCGTCTCGGCGAAACGGCAAAGCTCGCGAAGGAGATGGGATTCGACTATTTTACCACAACACTCACCATCAGCCCCAAGAAGGACGAACAGGTGCTGAACGTGGTCGCGAAGGAACAGGGCGAAATCTACGGCGTCAAGGCGCTCCCCAGCGACTTCAAGCGCAAGGGCGGCAATAAGCGTTCCATCGAGCTCTCCGCCGAATACAACCTCTACCGTCAAAACTACTGCGGCTGCGCCTATTCAAAACGCGAGGCCGAAGAGCGCGAAGCCAAGAAAAGCGAAGGCGCTACACCCTAGAACCAGTAGCCGATACCAATCTGGTATTTCAGCAGCTTGTAGTAGCTACCGCCCATATACTCGTCGGATTCCCAGAGAACCCTAGTTGTCGTCTCTTCCGTCTCGGAGTCAAAGCGCATCTCAACTTCCTCGGAATGCATCGTGAGACATTTCTTGTCCCCCTCGACCAAGTCGGTAAACTGGAACGACACACGCGCATCTATCGAAAGCCCGAAATCGAACATGTGGCCGACTCCCGCGACGACACCCGCACCGAAGCGTTTGTCCTCATAGCACCTGTCGTTCCGATACTTTTCGGGCAAAATGTAGTCATCGTTCATGCGAAGCAGAATGTCGACGACCGGTCCCGCTTCCAAGAACAGCGCTGACGTGCGCCACTGCGCCATTACCGGGATTTCCAGATAAAAAAACGAATTTACGTCGTAGCCTTCCCAGTAGCCGCCACACGATTCCTCGCCTTCGAGAGCAGCACAAGGGATGCCGATTTCGCCATAAGCATAGAAGGTGCGGTAATCCAGCCCAAGTGCCGTATGCAGGTAAAAGTTATCCGTAAACCCATGCGAGAAATCAACCGAAAGCACTCCGCCCGGCCCCGAGATATCGGGATACGGTCCCCAATTCGCATCCGTCATAAGATTCGAAATCTGCGCCCCCAGACGGACACCGACATCAAGCGGTTTGCCATCCGACTTTCCGGCAGCATGCACAAGCAGAGGCAAGCAAAGGGTCAACGCCGCCATGCCTCCTGCAATTTTTCTCCAAACCATCCGTATTCCTCCTAACTTTTTCCTTTGCGCCTAGCGTGCGCAGAGCGTCATTCGTTCTGCTCGCGGCCGAGAATGCCGTCGATGCAGGCCTCGAACTCGCGGGAATTCATCCGCCTGTACGTAAACGCGCCCGAACTCGACTTATATAAGTAATCCGCATTGCCGTCCGAACACATTTCGGGCAAGGTCGTTTCGCGGACCGTCCCCACGCAGCTCACGTCGCCCGACTTGAGCGTTACGTGCAGGCTGTCGCCATAGCGGGCGTAATCCACGGTCAAATCGAACGTCATGTCGGCATAGGCAAACTTCATCGCAGTGTTCGTCTTTTCCAGGATTTCGACACCAGAGCGTTCCTGTCCGTATTTCGTATCCGAATAGTAATAGGGCGTTTCCAGCTGGATGGAGCCGCCGTCCCCGAGGAACTCGAACAGCTGGTCCACAAAGACCGTCTGCATGTAGTCGTAACCTTCGCGGTCCGCGATGCGGTATTCCACCCTGTCGCCATCGAACTTGAAATACTGATCGTAACCATCATTCATGCAGGCCATTTTTTCTTCACGGTAGCGGCACTGCGTATTTTTCCAGATTCCATCAAGCTTACCCGACGTACCGCCCACGAAGATAAACGATTCCTCGTATCTTTCCTGGTTCACTTCATACGGGTCAGGTTCATAGATTCTCGAGAGCAAGAGCGTATCATCCCGGAAACCGTAGGCATACGTCTTCGAATCCGCGAAATAGAAGTCCCAGTCCCAGTCAAAAGCATCGCCTTCCTTGATGCAACCGCCGAGCGTTTCCAGCACTATCGTGACCGAATCCTTCTTCTTATCCACATCCACTTTGCCAGATGCAACAAAGCGAGCCGCATTATAATAAGGGGACAAAGCCTGCTCCACCCCAGGCGAGGCAGATTCACTGGCATCCCCACAGACAAACCAGTCCTCGGTAAAACCGACGCAACCGGAAAGTACCAAGCTCAGAGAAACTAGAATCCCGGACAGGGATTGTTTATTGCAAATAAACTTTATATCAAGCATCTTTTTCTCCAAGTGGTGAACTGAGAGGGAACAACTGTAAATTTAATCTATAAACGCGATCGTAAGATTCGACTTTCGAAAGAATGCCCTTGACTTTCTCGCGAAAGCGGTCCACTTCTTCGGAAAGGTGCCACAGGGTCTTTTCGTCCACGCCGAAGGTAAGGCCCGAGATGTTGCGGTCTTCGCGGGATGTGTAATCGATTGCATCGGCGGCAAGCATCGCGAGCTGTTTCTGCAGCGCAAGGATTGCGCTCGAAATCAACTGAGGGTTGCCCGACAGGCCCTTGTTGGTCTGCACGTAGGATCCATCGGGTTTCAACTGCAGCAGACCCGCCTGCACCATAAGCGTAAGCGCATTGCGGACCTCGCCCGCCGTCACCTCGGGCACGCACATCTTGGCAATTTCGGAAGGCTTGGCACCCGGCATAATCGGAGCCAGTTCGCGCACCACCGGATTCACCCATGACTTGAAATAGTCGAACGCCTCGGCTCCCAGGATACGCACCCCATTCTCCTCCACCAGGGCGCGCATCCGGGAATAGATTTCGAGACGAACTTTCTCGTCGGACTCATCGCAGTATTCCACCAGCAGGCAAAAATACTGCGAACTGAATCCCGCAAGGCCCATGGCACCGGCCACCTTCACCGCCCCAACCCGGCTCAGGCGCGTCTTGCCGTCACAGACAAGCTTCAGGTATCCCGACGACGTGAACCCGGCGAGTTTCGCGAACTCACGCCACGAAAAATACGAGACCCTCTTGCGTTCCCCGTAATAGTCCCGCATGTATTCGCGGTAATCCACATATTCCGTTATCGGTTTCATGGTTCCTCGTCTATAATTTACCTAATCTATGAAACAAAATCAACAAAATTTTAAAATTTTCAATCGTTTTTTATGATTTTTGCGTTTTTTCGCGCTTTTTATGAAACACCCCGTTTCATAAAGGGCAAAGGCAAGAGCCAAACGGCGAATTAAATTGTATATTTCGCCCGACGATTTGTGTATCAAACCGCCACGTTCGAATCGAGGCAAAAAGATGGAAATCAAGATTCTCCCTCAGCCAGACGATGTCACGTGCGGACCGACCAGCCTTCACGCGGTGTATTCGCACCTTGGCTACAAGATACCACTCGAAAAGCTCATCTCCGAAATCGAGTTCCTTGAGGAAGGCGGCACGTTGGGCGTCTTTCTCGGAATCGACGCTCTCAAGCGCGGGTTCAAGGCGACCATTTATTCGTACAACCTCAAGATTTTTGACCCCACCTGGAGCAAGCTGAAGATGCCCGAGCTCCGCGAAAAGCTGGAAAAGCTCCACAAGGCAAAGCACGCGCCCAAGCTACGCAAGGCCATCGAAGCCTATATCCGCTTCCTGGATTTGGGCGGGACCGTCGCGACAGCCGATCTGCGCGCGAGCATGTTCGAGCACTACTTCAAGCGCGACATTCCCGTCCTCTGCGGGCTCAGCGCCACCTACCTCTACCGCAGTCCCCGCGAGTATACCAACGACAAGGACCAGTCCGTTTTCGACGACATCCATGGCGACCCCATGGGGCATTTCGTGGTCCTCTACGGGCTCGACCAAAAGAAGCAATTCCTCGTTGCCGACCCCGACTGTACCAACCCCATGGCAAACGGCCCCTACTACAAGGTCGACAAGTTCAGGCTCATCCATAGCATCCTCCTCGGAGTCATGACCTACGACGGGAACATCCTCGTCGTAGAAAAGAAATAGCGCATGAAACAGAAATTCCCGGCACTCGTCATTACCTGCGAGCACGCAAGCAACGCCGTGCCGAGATTCTTGCACATCCCGAAAGAGGTCCTCGAATCCCACCGAGGATACGACATCGGCGCTTATGGAGTCTATCGCAGGCTCGTCCGCAGGCTGCATCCCGATTTCTACATCGCAGGCAAATTTTCGAGACTCGTCATCGACCTGAACCGCAGCGAAAATCATCCGGACATCCTTTCGGAATATTCTCGCGAGCTAAAAGGGTTTACCCGCGACAGGATTTTCAAAATCTGGAAGCGGCACCACGATGCCGTCGAGTCTTTCGTTGCCAAGGCGGTCGCTAATGCGGAGGCCCAAGGAGAAGGCCTGGGCGCTCCTTGCGTCATCCACCTCGGCATTCATAGTTTCACTCCGGTACTAAACAACGTTGTAAGAAACGCGGATATCGGAATACTCTACGACCCCGCACGCGCATGGGAAACGCAGGTCGCAACCTCCATCATCAAGGAAATCCAGGCGCGCGCCCCCGGACTTAAGATCCGGCGGAACTATCCCTACCTCGGCAAGTCGGACGGACTTACCACCTCGCTTCGCAAGAAGTTCGGCACCGCCTATGTCGGCATCGAAATAGAAATCAACCAAAAGCTTTTCCTCGGCTAGCGATAGCCGCTTCAAAAATTTCTATTTTCATCCTCATGTACGACCCGCGATTCCTCCCCATCTGCAAGGAAGACCTAGACGAACTCGGCTGGGATTACGTGGACGTGATTATCATCAGCGCAGATGCCTACGTGGACCACCCGTGCTTCGGGCATGCCGTGGTGGCAAGGCTCTTCGAGCACGAGGGCTTGCGGGTCGCGATTCTGCCGCAACCCAACTGGCGCGATGACCTGCGCGACTTCAAGAAGCTTGGCAAGCCGCGAATGTTCTTCGCAATCAGTAGCGGCATGGACAGCATGGTGAACCACTACACCGCCGCAAAACGCCTGAGAAGCGACGACGCGTTCACTCCCGGCAACAAGGCGGGTTTCCGTCCGGATTACGCGACGTACACCTACGCAAAGATTTTGAAGAAGCTCTATCCCGACGTGCCGCTGATGATTGGCGGGCTGGAATCGAGCCTGCGCCGCGTGACGCATTACGACTACTGGAGCGACAGGCTCAAACCGAGCATCCTGTTCGATACGCAGGCGGACCTTCTCGTTTACGGCATGGGCGAAAAGCCCCTGAAGGAGATGGTGCGACTCTTGAAAAAAGGCGTGCCGTTCTCGAGCCTGCATTCCATACCGCAAACCGCATACTTGGCGCCCAAGGGGAATGTGCCGAAGAGCAACCAGTGGGAAGACCTGCGGCTCGCCAGCTACGAGGAATGCCTCGAGAGCAAGCGGAACCAGATAGAGAACTGCCGCAAGGTGGATATCGAATGCAACAAGTGGTTCCAGCGCCGCATATTGCAGGATGTCGCGGAACAGACTGTCGTGATTAACCCCGCGTACCCGCCGCTCGAATACGGCGAGTTAGACGAGAGCTTTGAATACCCGTACGCGCGCGAACCGCATCCGCGTTACAAGAAGCGCGGCAACGTGCCCGCGTTCGACATGATAAAGTTCAGTATCAACACGCACCGCGGTTGTTTCGGCGGTTGCAGTTTTTGCGCCATCAACGCACACCAGGGCAAATTTATCGCAAGCCGTAGCCGCGAAAGCATTCTGCGCGAAGTGGATTTGATAACGAAGATGGACGGCTTTGCCGGAACCATCACTGATTTGGGCGGCCCGAGCGCGAACATGTACAACATGCGCGGACGCGACCAGAGCCGATGCCAAAAATGCGCACGACCGAGCTGCCTCACGCCCAAGATTTGCGACAACATGGACACGCACCATGCCGAGATTCTGAGTCTCTACCGCGAAGTGCGCAACCACCCGAAGGTAAAGCACCTGTTTATCGGGAGCGGCGTGCGTTACGACATGCTGTTGCAAGAAACGGATGACGAAGAACTGCGCCGCGACCACGAGGAATACGCCCGCGAGCTCATCGACTACCACGTGAGCGGACGCCTGAAGGTGGCGCCGGAACATACAAGCGACGAAGTGCTCAAGCTCATGCGCAAGCCGAGCTTTACGCTGTTCCACAAGTTCAAGGAATTCTTCGACGACGAATGCAAGCGCATCGGCAAGCGTCAGCAGATTATACCTTACTTTATCAGCAGTCACCCCGGATGTACCGAGGCCGACATGGCGGAACTCGCCCTCGAGACAAAGCAGCTCGGGTTCCAGCTGGAACAGGTGCAGGACTTTACCCCCACGCCGATGACAATCGCGACCGAGATGTTCTATTCCGAAATGACGCCGGACGGCAAGCCGCTTTACGTGGCAAAGACACCCGAGCAGAAGAAGAGCCAGAGACAGTTCTTCTTCTGGTACATTCCAGAGAACCGCCCGCAAATCCGCGCGACGCTTGAACGTTTAAAACTCGGGAAGATCGGGCGACTGCTATTGAGCCGCAGCGCGAAGGCAGAAGGCAAGGAGTTTTTCCCGAGCAAGGAACGCGAAAGCAATGCGGAATACCGCGAGCGCGAACAGCAGAAGCGGGAAGCGCGCTCCACCACAATCGTGCCGAAAAAGTCAGGCGAGAAAGGCCGCTGGGAAAATTCCGCCCGCAAGGAAAGGCGCGCCACGCAGTTTGGCAACAACGGAAATAGCGAATCACGCGACAAACGCGGAAATAATTTCAAGAGCGGAGAACGCAGGAGTTTCCACAGCGACCGCAAACCTGGCGGGAAAAAAGACAATTCCCCGGTACAGTTCAGTTCGTTCAAACGGGGAAGATAATACGCTACCTTTTATTCAGGAGTGTGCAAGCACACTCCACCATTGTAAAATCACTTCGTGATTTTACCAAATGCTAGGCTCGGTCATGCCCGTGCAAGCACGGTCGCGACTCTCGCCTTACGCATTTGTCTCCGCTGCGCGGCTCATTCAGGAGTGTGCAAGCACACTCCACCATTCGCCGCTTTCGCGTTCGACTTTCACCTTGAAGCCGGCTTCGTCAAACCACTTGAAAATGTAATCCTTTTCGGTCAGGAGCTGGCCCGAGATAATCAGCTCGCCACCGGGGGCAAGCAAGTCTTCGATGTCGTCACGAAGCGGCCAGAGTTCGCTACGGATCATGTTGCAGAGGATAACGTCGAACTTCGCGCCATCCTTGAACGCATCCAGGAATCCGAGGATGCAGTCACTTTCGCCAAAGCCGTTGCGTTCAAAGTTTTCGGCAATGCAGGGAATCGTGAGCGGGTCGATTTCGGTACCGACAGCAAGCTTTGCCCCCAGGCGGCGGGCGAACATCGCGAGAATGCCCGTACCCGTACCGATATCGAGAACCGACTTGCCGTTGAAATCGATATTTTCCATGAGCGTAGCGCAGCTGCTCGTGGTATCGTGTTCGCCCGTCCCGAATGCGGTTTTCGCTTCAAGTTCCAGCACCACGGCCTTCGGGTCGTCGGGCGTGAATTCCACCCAGGGAGGTCGCACCCACAAACGCGGAGAAACAGACACCGGCTGCGCGCGGTCGCGCCACCACTTGTCCCAATCCTTTGCAGGCTCTTCGCTCAGCGTCCAGCCATACTGCGGGAACTCCGCCACGATGCGGTCGCGTTCCGCCTTATCCCCGGAATAAAAACAAAAATCCGAGCGGCCTTCCGCCTTCGGGTCCAGTTCCTCGAGAGTCGCCACTCCCGCCTCGAAAAGCAGGTAGCTCGCGAGTTCAAAATCTTCTACAGGGCAAAAGCCCTCAGCCTTGTACCATGTTTCAACTTTCTGCATAATAAACTACAGTTACAACTGTTCCCATGCGTGACTTTGTTCGAACCAGCCGAGGATTTCGCCATCGACCTCGCCGTGCTTTTCCATGTCGTGCAACACGAAGAACGCCTTTTCGATAGGCATCGGTTTCTTGTACGGACGATCTTTTGCGGTAAGCGCCTCGAAAATATCGAGAATCGTCAGCAAGCGGACTTCCCTCGGGATTTTCTCGTTTACGAGATGGTCGGGGTAGCCCCTGCCGTTCAAGAGTTCGTGATGTTCGGAAGCCCAAGCGGCAACATCCATATACTTTTCTGGGAAATCGATTTGTTTCAAGATCCTGCGCGTCACGGTGACGTGGCTCTGGATGATGTTCCTTTCCGCGTCGTTCAGCGTTCCCTTGCGGATGGAAATATCCTGGATTTCTTCGGGGGTAAGCAGCGGATGTTCCGTCCCGTCCGTATCGCGGTATGTCACCATTCTGGCATTCTCCAGGAACGCGAGAGCTTCGTCGGGAACGAAGCCCGCGTTATTGATGCGCCTGATTTCGGCGAGGAAAAAATCCCTGTCCTGCTTGCGCTTTTCCATGTCGCATGCAGGCATCCGGTTCTTGAATACGGCGAGTTCCTCAAGCAGGTCGATCTTTTCGAAGCGACTCTCGATGTCCTTGAGCTTCGGGCCGAGGCGGCTCGCCTTATCCATGATTTCGAGCGGCACGGCGAGCTTGCCCACATCGTGCAGCCATACGCTCATGAGAAAATTCCTGCGGCGGTCCTCGTCGAATTTCCAGGAATGGTCCGTCGTTTCGAGCCATGTCAGGAAAGCCTCGGCGATATGCACCATATTGCGCGTATGGTTCGCCGTATAGGAGGATCGCTCGTCGATGGCCTGCGAAAGTGTCTTGACGATGGAATCGAGCAGGCGCTTCGTCTGTTCTGCCGAGCGAATCTTGAGTTCCGCAAGCTCGGTAACGTCGCCGATGACGGTAACCACGCCCACCTTCTCGCCCATGTTCCGCAACACGGAAGTGATAACGTGCAGCTGGGCCATCTTGTCGCCCTTGAAATAGGGAACCAGTTTCTCGTGGACGGTATCGGAATCGTAGATGGCATCGAGGACGGTCTGGTTGAATTCGTCGTTTTCTTCGTCCCCAAAAAAGAGGCTCGCGAATTTTTTCCCTTCCATCTCCGTGCGGTCGCGGCCCAGGATTTTTTCGGCAGCGTTGTTCACGTAGCTGATGGTGCCGTCAAAACGGATGGCGAGAACGCCTTCCATCATATCCTGCACGATATTCCTGCTTATGAGGTCGCGATAGTCATTTTCCATGCAAAAAAGATAACAAGAAATTACCGGTTTTTGCAAATCGGGAACTTGTAGTAGTCGCAAAGGGCATCCACTTCGCGCTTCAGGATAGGCGAATTCTGCTCTTCCAGATAGTAGCGGCTGACAAGCGCGCTGCTACACGTGGAATCATCGATGGCAATCCGATTTGGCCAGCCGCGGTCGGCGCACCAGTTCCACAGGTATTCCTTGCAGTTGTTCCTTTCGGGGCTTTCCAGGCACTGTTCCTTGAGTTCGCTGCAGTCCGCGATGGAATTGCTCTTGAAGCCGCTTGCAATGCAGTAGCGCTTCAACCCGTCGGCATAGGCATCGGACTTGTCCTCATCGCTAATGGTGTCGGGCAGGTACACGGACCATTTGTCTTCACCATTCATCATCGCCGCTTTCACCAGCGAAGGATAGCAGGTCTTTTCGCTCCGGTATTCGTCGTACTTGTAATACAGATGGGCAGCGTAGTTCGCCTCCACAAGGCCATAACCATGAGATTCCATTTCCGCGGGAGTCATTCCCGAGCAATAGACATCCTGGTAGAGCCTGCACCCGCGCGAATCCCAGCTGTCGGAATTGTCGCCCGAAGTCTCGTCGCAGTTACGGAAGGCGATGTGTTCCATCGAGACTCCGTCGTCGCCTTCGACATAGAACGAGAATGTCGACTTTGCCATCCCGCTGAATACGCCCATGCCGTTTTCGATGTTGGATTCCGGGACGACGCGCGAATCCGAGACGGAGCCCTTTACTTTGCTCTCATAGTCGATGTAGTGTTCGTCCGTCGTGTAGAACACGACCGACACAGGCCCGAGCGGCATCATCATGTTCGGCAGGAACAGCGTATCGAGCGCCTGGATTCCGGCGATGCTCTGCTTTGCCGTGTAGCCGAGATTCGCCATCTTTTCCAGCGGGTCATGCATGGAAATCCCGGTATAGCCTTCCGAATCCGGTTCCACGAGACCGCTCAACATCTTGTTGACGGTCGTGTTCATCGATTCCTCGTTCTCCATGCCGTATTGCAATATGGAAATCACGCCCTTGATGGACTTGTCGTAGTCAAGAGCGCACTTGACAGTTTCCATGTCCAGCGGGAATTCCAGGAACTTGACGCTAATGGTGTCGCCTTCCTTGTAGTCCACCCATTCGTAGCTTCCATCCTGCTTCGGCACGTTCAACCCCTTGACCTTCACGGGCGGCGGAATCGTCGCCTTCGCGCTATATGTCGATTTTACCGTTTGGCCCGCGCTGTCCCACTTGAAAAACGCTTCCATCGTGTATGTTTCACCGACGATACCGCGATATTCGCCCTTGGCCTGCGGCCTGGAAAAGCAGTTCGGATTTTCCAGCATCTCGGCACCGATTTCTACCACGGTGTCAATTTCGTTTCCGTTCCCGTCGCGGAATTTTCCCGTCACCGTCACGTAGGCACTGTCGTAGAACGCGAATCCTTCAGCAGAAGTTTCGTCGAGTTCATAGACCTTCGAGAAGCAGACCCTGGATTCGCCCCCGTCGAGGATATAACCGTAGGTGTAGATACCCGTATACACGTCGCGTTCCTCGGGATAGTACTCCCACGGGCCGTGGAAATCACAGGCGACCAGCAGCGCGACCGCAAATGCGCAGAGGAGTCTAGAAATAGTATTCATAGTTCAGCATAATCGGCAAAAAGGGGAACTGCGTAATTTCTGTCTTCTCGGGCGGATTCTTGCTCGTATCGTAGAAACTATAGAACATATTGTCGTGATCGGTCAGGTTGATGATGGTCCAGCTGAAATTCCACTTGCCTTCGCGACCGACATCGATGGCCTTCACGTCGATGCGGAAGTAATCCGTCTGGCGGCCCGCATTGCGGCTTCCGGGCAGGACCGTTATTCTATCCGTATATGCCTGGTCGCCGAGTTCATGCCTGTGATAGTAGCCCTTGTATTCGCTGATGGGCATGCCGGCGGAATACTTGAGGGCAAGCGAAGAACGGAGGTAGCGGCCCTTCTTTTCGTGTTTCCAGATGGCATCCTCGTCACCCTTCCAGTTGATTCCCAGATCCATCTTCAGCGCGTAAGGCTGGTGCCAGCTCGGGAAATACGGTTTCGTCCCGTCGTTTGTCCTGAGGACGCTTATGCCCTGGCTCCAATTGACACCGCCGAACCACCAGCCCTTATTCTTGCGCAGCGAGAGCTCGTAACCGAAGGAGTACCCTTCCGCCGTCCCGAAACCGTCGGCCACCACAAAATCCTTGGACGCAGTTTCCTCGTTGCTGTCGAGTACCGCCTGGAACGTATTCAGGTTGTTCTGCGTCTTGTAATACACGCCCACGGTCGCGTCGTAGTCCTTGAACAGATCGCGCTGGGTATATTCCGCAGCAATGAGCCATGACGATGCGGGTTCGATATGCTTGCCCTTCGTGGTCGTGGTCGCCGGGTAGTAGAATTCGTTGAGCGTCTCCTGGTCGGTATAGACAATCGAGTTCAGGTATTGCAGGTAGTAGCCGCCATAGACTTCGAGCGTCTTGGTTTCATCGAGATTCACCGTGAGCGACGCACGCGGTTCCACCCCAAAGTGTTCTGCGGCCGTCTGGTAATTGAAACGCAAACCGTATTGCAGCAACCAGTCGGGATTCATCTTCCAGGAATCCTGCACGTAGGCTACATGATGGAAAGGCTTCTGGATGTCGGCAATCTTCATGGAGGACATCTGCTCCTGGTAACGCTCGTAATCGTATTCCAGCTCGTAGCCCGCAGTGAAGGTGTGGTTGTCTATACCGCGGTAATTCACCCATTGCTTGCCCGCGAATGTGTACAGGTACATGTCGATAGACATGAGGTCGCCCACCTTCATGGTCTGGTAGAACTGGCTATAGGCAAGCGTCGCGTTGTAATCCCAGTCGCCGTTGATGCGGTGCGAGATATTCACCGGGATGGCGACGTTGCCCCAGTCCATGTAGAGCGGGTCGAAACTCAGGCGGTCCTTGCCCACGTAGAAGCTGAACTTGAGGCGGGTATCCTCGGTGAAGTTGTACATGAACGTGCCCTGCAGGTCGGTAAACTCGTAATCCAGCGCAAGGTCCAGAAGCCCTATGGTATTCATCAGGTCGAGCATGAACCCGATGTAGGTTGTGCGGCCTGCAATCACCCAGCGGGCGTCACCCTTGTGGCCTTCGGTATGGAGCTGTGCAGCAAACGTACTTATCTTGACGCTCGACTTGCTGAACCATTCCTCCACGGTATCCTGGCCGCCCGCGCGCCCGTCCATCTTCAAGACGGAACTCAGGCGGTTGCCGTACTGCGCCGGGAACCCGCTCTTGTAGAACTGCACATCGTCGATGCCTTCCACGAGGAACGTGCTGAAAAGCCCGAAGAAATGCACCGGGGAATAGACGACTGCGTTGTCGAACAGGAACAGGTTCTGGTCGGCCGCACCGCCGCGCACGTAAATCTTGGAACTGAAATCGGAACTCGCGACTACGCCCGGGAGCGCCTGGATACTCTTGATGACGTCGGCCTCGGCGAGGCCCGGCATGCGCTTGATGGACTTCGTGGAAACCACCGATTCGCCCGGCTTGCGCTTGGGGCGCTTGCGCAACTGCACCACGACCTTCTTGAGTTCGGTCACCTTCTCGTTGCCGCCTGCGGCGAGGAGGGCGTCTACATCGACATCCTTTTCGGGAGCAGCCTGGTTCCCGCTGGAATCGAGAGCCGCTGTGGCAGCAGAATCACCTGCATCGTCACTCCGCAGCCCCGTAGGGGCAAGAGAGTCCACCTGAACACCAGCATCCTCCGCAAACCCGTCGCCGAGTGCCTGCGAGAAGCTGCGCTCCTTACCAGTATAGACAAGTTCGTAGCACTTTTCCTTCTCGGCGCCTGCAGTATCGGAATTGGTGACACAAACGTTCCAGAGCGTATCTTCCGGGAGGATTGCGCGGAAGGGCTCGCCCACGACAGTCTGGATAGCCTCGCCCGATTCGAGAATTTCCACGTTCAGCTTTTCGCCCGCGGCGAAGGAGGAATCCTGCACCACGCCGTTAAAGGTGATCCCCTGGACCTGCGCGGAATCTGCCGTCTCCTGCGCGAAGGCGGCGGTCGTGAGCAACAAGGCGATGATACTAATACAAAATTTCAAAAAAGTTCCCGCGTTTCATGCAAAAATAGCAAATGGAAAAGCCCATTTGCCATTTAAACACCCGAAGGCACGAAAAGTGTCACTTTAAAGTTCTCATTAGGCATAGCGCGGCCTGTGGGCCTAATCACAGGCGTTTCTTATTATATTCCGGGAATAAACACTTCCTATTTTCTGCCGTCCAGATCATTTCTTCAAGAGTTTGGTAAAGGTGGTCCGGATTGATGGGTTTGGAAAGGTGCGCATTCATGCCCACCTGCAGGCTCCGCTGCACGTCTTCGTCAAAGGCGTTTGCCGTGAGCGCGATAATCGGAACCTTCTTGGCGTCATCGCGATCCAGCTTGCGGATGGCGGCTGTCGCTTCCAGACCGTCCATTTCGGGCATGCGCACGTCCATGAGGATGGCATCGTAATAATTTTCGGGATGGTCGCGGAACATTTCCAGGGCCTTGCGACCGTTTACGGCCAGTTCCACCTGCAAGTCCCGCATCTTCAGCACTTCCATCATGATCTGCGCGTTGACATCCATGTCTTCGGCAAGGAGAACCCGCTTTCCGGCAAGTTCCGCCTTGTTCTTCGCAAGCGAGGTGTGTTCCTTCTTGCGCCGGAGGGCGTTCTTGAATTCGTCCAGCAGGATTCCCGAGAACAAGGGCTTAGAAATGAAGCAGTCCACGCCGGCTGCCAGGGCCTCGTCCAGGATGTCGTCCCAGTTGTAGGCCGTCAATATGATAATGGCGGACTCGTCGCCGGTCACCTTGCGGATTTCGCGCGCCGTCTCGATGCCGTTCATCTCGGGCATCTGCCAGTCAATCACAATCAGGTTGTAGGGCTCGCGTCTCGCGTGGCGGAGTTTCGCCATCTCCACCGCTTCCTTGCCCGTAAGCACCGTGTCGGTGAGGATTCCCGCCTTGTCGAGCACGAGTTTCGCGTGCCCCAGGGCAATCTCGTCGTCGTCCACCACCAGCACGCTCATTTCGCTCGGGTGAATTTCGATTTCGTCGTCGGTCGCCTGCTTGCGCATGCTATCGTTGAGGGTGAGCGTCACGCAGAACGTGGTCCCCTTGCCCTTTTCGCTTTCCACATCGATCTTACCGTTCATCATGTCGACGATACCCTTGGTAATCGCCATGCCGAGGCCACTGCTGCCGTACTTGAAAGCCGTGGTGGCGTTTTCCTGGGTGAACGTGTCGAAAATCTTGGGCAGGAATTCCTTGCTGATGCCGATACCGGTATCGCTAATCTTGAAGACGAGCGTGGACTTGTTGTCGAACGCAGCAATCTTTTCCACGTTGAGGTCGATGTTTCCGCCCTTCGGGGTGAACTTGACCGCATTGCCCAGGATGTTGATGAGAATCTGGCGAATCTTGGTGACGTCGCCGACGTAGTAGTCGTCCAGGCTGCCCGCCACATGGCACGAATAGTTCAGGCCCTTGGTGCGGCTCTGGTCGTCGATGATGGTGTTCACCTGCTCCAAAAGCTTGGGGAACGAGAATTCTTCGCTATTGATCTTCGTGCGGCCGCTCTCGATACGGCTCATGTCCAGAATCTCGTTGATGAGGCTCAGCAGGTGTTCTGCGGAGGAGCCGATCTTTTCCAGGTAGCCGCGCGTCTTCGACGAAATCTCGGGTTCGTGCAGTGCAAGGCTGTCGAGGCCGATAATCGCGTTCATGGGCGTGCGGATTTCGTGGCTCATGTTGGAGAGGAATATGGTCTTCGCCTTGCTCGCCTCTTCCGCCGTCTTGAGCGCATCGGAAAGCGCCTGGTTCTTGGCAAGAGAATCGCGCATTTCCTCGTCGATATCGGAAAATCCGAAACCTACAATGCGGAGCGGTGCATCCGGGGCGTCGCCGGCATTGTGCACGCCCGCCATGCGCAGCATTTCGTAACTTTCCTTGCCGCCATGGTTTGCCAGGTAGCGCAAGGTATAGATCTTGTTCTTCGCGACACCCGCGCGCACGTTTTCGGGCTGTATAAAGGCGAGGAACTTTTCGCGAGATTCCGGTGCGACAAACTTTTCGGCATAGGTTTTGAAACTTTCCAGGTAGCCGATTTTGTCCCCTTCCTTGAAAGGTACCGGAACGGAGCCGTCCTTGCGGTAGCATATCGCCATTCCGGTATCCAGGTTCAGGTAGTAGACGCTACGGTAATCTGACGCAAGCGCGGTAATCATGTTACGCTGTTCGTTCCTCTTGCGTTCTTCTTCAACTAACTTCTGCTGGAGCGCAAGCTGTTCTTCCAGTTTTTCCTGCTTGATGCGGCTTTCGGCATCGGCCACCTCTTTTTCCAGCTTGAGTTGTGTTGCACGCCTGATTTGCATGAAGAGGAACAGGAACACGGTCAAGAGCACTAGCGCGATAATTCCGGATAGCAAAAGGCTGCGTTCCAAAATGTCTTCCGAAATGGAACCGATTTGCTCGGAGATGACGCTTTCGCGGATAAGGTAGGTCAGCATCCAGTCCGTAGAATGGATGGGAACATAGTACATGGTTTCACGGATGCCGTTGTACTCGAAGGAAACGACGCCCGCCTCGTGGTTCGCGAAGTCGGAACGCATCTTTTCCATGGAGAACCCCTTTTCGAAGCTGGCTTTTTCCATGGCGGCAAGCAGATTGTCGCCGCTCGCGAGCCCGCCTAGCACCAGATTCGTAAGCGAATTGCCAGCCTTCGAGTAGATGTTGCAAAATGTAATTCCCTGCCGGTCGGATTCCAGCGAAATACCTTCCAGCATGCGGTTCATGTCGATTTCCATGAAGCACACGACCAAAACCCGACCATTAAAGGCAAGACGGTCCACAGGCACGGCAATGACAACAGTCTTCTTTTCTTCACTGTTTTTCTTTAATGAAATTTCGGATTTTGCCAGGGTCCTGTAATCGAAATTATAGAGATCAATGTCGGTACGCGTACCGCGGGATGTGTAGATGAGACCCGTAGTGTCCACGAAGGCGAACTTTTCTAGACCGTACAGTTGCTTCATGCGGAGCTGGTAGCTCTGTAAGCTTGCAGTACTTGCGAGGTCTTCTTTTGAAAGCAGGCCCACCGCCACATCCAGGTCGTTGATGTAGCCGTTCAATTTCGACGCCACCACCTGTTCGCGGCGGTTCGCGAGTTCGTTCATAAAGAGGAGCGTTACGTTGCGCACGGCCTTTTCCGTATCTCCGCTCGCATGGCGCCCCGTGAAGATTGTCCCCAGCACAAGGATGATAACGATGATGGGGGCCACGATAGTGGCGATACTTACAATCCCGATTCTTTTTTTCGTTTCCATAACATTGTCCTGTTAAAACTTTACCGTACCCATTGCGCAAGTGTTTCCGTGAGCATGCCGACATCGATGGGCTTTGCCAGGTGAGCGTTCATGCCGGCTTCTTTCGACTTCTTGAGGTCATCGCCAAAGGCGTTCGCAGTCATGGCGATAATGGGAACTTCCGCCTTCTTCTTGTCGGAGAGCGCTCGAATCTGGCGACTCGCTTCGCAGCCGTCCATCACGGGCATCTGGATATCCATGACAATCCCGTTGTAGTAACCGGCGGGGTTCTTCTCCACCATATCGACCGCCTGCTTGCCGTTTACCGCCATCTCAACCTTGAACCCGAGACTTTCGAGAATGATTTTTGCAAGCTCGCGGTTCACTTCCATGTCTTCTACCAGCAACAGCCGCATGTTCGTGAAATCCGCCTTGGCTGCGATGGAGGTATTGCGTTCGCCGCTTTCGGGAACCTCCGTGCCTGTAGCTTTCTTCAGTTCCACGTTCATGAAGAATTCCGTCCCTTCACCGACCTTCGAATCAAACCTGATGGTCCCGCCCATCAGTGTCACGACGTTCTTTGCAATGGCAAGCCCGAGGCCCGTTCCCTGCACGCCGCTGATGGTAGAGACGCGTTCCCGCTCGAAGGCGTCAAACACGCGGTCTGCAAACTCGGGCGAAATGCCGATACCGTCATCCTTCACGCGGATTTCGAATGCGGCCTTGCCCTCTTCGATGCATTCCTTTTCGGCGAGAGTCACGGAAACGTGCCCGCCTTCCGAAGTAAACTTGAATGCGTTGCTGACCAGGTTCAGAATCACGCGGTTCATGCGGTTCCTGTCGCAGAGCACCACCGGGTTCCTGAGGCCGTCGTATTTCACGGCAAAGGCGATGTTCTTGCCCACCATCTGCGCCTCGAACATGTCGCGGATTTCATCCATCATTTTCCGCAGGTCGGTGGGCCGCTCTTCCAGTTCCATCTTCCCGATTTCGATGCGGCTCATTTCGAGCATGTCGTTGATGAGGGCCATCAGGTACATGTTAGAGGAGTCAATCTTGGTCAGGTATTTCTGGATTTGCTCGGGGGTCGCCTCCGGTTTGCGCGCCAGGTTGGTGTAGCCGATAATGGCATTCATGGGCGTGCGCAGGTCGTGACTCATGTTCGAAAGGAAAATGGTCTTTGCCCTGTTGGATTCCTCGGCGATATGCTTTTCGTGGTCCAACTTCTGTTCGCGCTGCTGCTGCGTGCGGTAAATGTTCACCACGATGAAAATGCACAGGACGATGAAGAGCGTTTCTACCAGATTGTTCTTCAGCTGGGAATCGCGGACAAGGTCCATCTGCTCTTCCATGAAGTCCTTTTCCTGGACTATCTGGCCTTCGGTCATGGGAATATGCATCTTTTTATGCAGATCCGTATGGAACTCGCTGATATGCGCGATGACATCCTCGGTTTCGTCGTTGGTGACCTGGCGTTCCCACATCACCGCCGAGAACAGCAATATGAACAGCATAGTCACCCACATAATGGCCGACTTACCAAATCGATTCTCCTGGTCGCGCATGAACACGGCCCTGTAAACGACGAACCCCACAATGCTCCACGCCATCAGAATCATGAAGGATTCCGTGGCAATTGTGTTCATGTTCCAAAGCGTCGGCGTAAGCGGGAAGAAAAAGAAGAAGGCGGATATTACGACACCCAGGATTCCGGTAAAGTTCAGCACTGTCTTTTGTCGGCCGGTTTCACTGCGGGCAATTTTCACTATCCCCGCAGAAACATACAGATAAATGATAGATGCACTGATGGAGGTGATGTCCACAATCCAGCCGATGGCCGTTCTCCCGAAGAACGGAATAATGCAGGAAAGGAGCATCACGTAGATAATGCCGTAGTTGGTGGCGCCGTGACGGTTGACATGCCCGAACCAGGACGGCATCACGGAATCTTCGGCGAGGCTCAGGAACATGCGCCCGATTGTTCGGTAAAGCCCAAGAAGGCTCGTGGAAATGGCCGCCGTGATGGTTATGGCGAGCACAATAAGGCCGCCGTTGCCGAGGGTCCTGAAAACGGCGTGGAATACCGGGACGGCATCGATTCCCTTGAAGTTTTGCAGGTTGGCAAAATAGGTTTCCCAATTGCCGGATCCTGCAGGGTTTGCCGAAGCCGAAAGAAGAGCTATGAGGGCGTAGACAATCGCTCCGGTTGCAAGAGCCGCCACCATGATGGCGAAACCATATTTCGGCTTGAAGTCATAGGTGGAAGAGGCAAAGCTCACCACGCCAAAGCCTACAAATGCCCAGGGGGCAAGCACCAGCACGTTCACGATCTGCATCAGGGGGGAATGGTCCTTCGCGACTCCCGCCGTCGCAAAGGCCGGGCCCATATCCGAGAAATCAATCCCGCCCTTGCAGGCAATAATTGCAAACAGGCTGACCACACCGCCAAAGAATATGAGGGCAAGCACCGTATTCACCAGGCGCAGCACGTTGGTGTTCCTGCAACTGATGAACCCGAACAGAAGTATAATTGCAAGCGTGGTAAACAGCTCGCCTGCCCAGACCTCGTAGCCCATGATGGTATAACTGAAGCCCCTTTGCAGTACGGGTCCGAACAAGAAACGGATAAACAGCACAAAAGCCGACATATTGGCCCACAATACCGCCAGGTACGCAAGGGCCGTGGCCCAGGTGCAAAGGAAGGAATGGTCGTAGCCGAAAAGCTGCTTGGTAAAGGAGAATACGCTCCCCGTGCCGGGAATGCGGTTCATCATGATGTGGAAATTGTAGGCGATGACACCCATCAGCACGGCGCCAAGCACAAGGGCGATAACTGTTCCCAGGGGGCCCGCAATCGGCAGGAGCGTTGTCGCGGGCATCACGAATGCACCCCAGCCTACGGCACAACCGAAGGAGAGCGCCCACGCACTCAAAACGGACAATTTTTTGCGTTTTTCAGACAACATAACGCTACACCCTTATCCACTTCTGCAAAATTTTCGCAAGTTCCTTGAAATCTATCGGCTTGGAGATATGGTCGTTCATGCCGACTTCCTTCGCCTTGCGGATATCGTCGGCAAAGGCGTTCGCGGTCATCGCCACGATGGGGATTCTCCTTGCATAGGTCGTCATGGCCCTGATGGCCGCAGTCGCCTGGTAGCCATCCATGTTGGGCATCTGGATGTCCATGAACACCAGGTCGAATTCACCCTCGCTACTGTCCGCCATCCGTTCCACGGCCGCTGCGCCATCCATGACCCATTCTATTTCGAGCCCCGTCATCTGCAATACGTTCTTCGCAATTTCCGCATTGACCGGGTGGTCTTCCACCAGCAAGATGCGCTTGCCCTCGAACTTGAGGTCTTCCAGATTCTTGAGCGGGTCTTCCTTGCGGGCTTCCGCATTCTGCACGTCCAAAAACTTGAGGTAGATGGTGACGGCAAACCGCGAGCCCTCTCCGGGCTTGCTTTTCACCTGGATGTCGCCACCCATCATGCGCACAAGGCTCTGCGTGATGGTCATGCCCAGACCCGTTCCCTGGATTGCTGCCGTCTTCTTGTCGTTTGCACGCGTGAACGGTTCGAACAGGTGCTTCTGGAAATCCTCCGTCATGCCGATGCCGTTGTCTTCAAAGACAAATTCGTAGCAGGCGACACCATGGGCGTTGGTAGGCCTTTCCGCCACCGTGAGCGAGATGGTCCCGCCATCGGGAGTGTACTTGATGGCATTGCTCATCAAGTTCACGAACACCTGCTGGATGCGGTGGCTGTCGCCGATGACGTTTTCGTGAACCACGTCCGCAACGTCAAGCTTCAGGGTGTGGTGGTGGCTTTCGAGCTGCACCTTGGTCATCGCAAGCAGCGTATCCACGAGTTCCGAGAGGTTGAAGTTCTCCTCGTTCAGTTCCACCTTGCCCGACTCGATCTTGTTCATGTCGAGCACCTCGTTGATGAGCGAAAGCAGGTGGCTCGAGGCTTCCGAAATTTTCTTGAGGCAGTCTTCCACGCGTTCCCGGTCGTCCAGGTGGGCAGTCGCGATTGCCGTCATGCCGATAATCCCGTTCATGGGCGTACGGATGTCGTGGCTCATGCTCGAAAGGAAGTCGCTTTTCGCCTTGCTGGAGGCATTTGCCGAATCGATGGCGTCGCGCAGCACCTGCTGTATTTCCTGGTCCTTGCGCACATCCTCGTCTACATCCTTGAAACCCGCCACGATGCCGGTCTTGCCATTGGGGAGCTGCACCTGCGCAAACTCGATGCGGTAGTACCGTTCTTCGCCCCCGACGATGCGCTTGAACCCTACGCCGAAAACCTTCTTGCTCGTGGTGTTCGCCACAATGTTTTCAAGCGTCAGTTCCTTTTCCAGGCGCTCCCTATCCGACGGGGCAACATAGTTGTTGATGTAGTTCGCCTTGGCGTCTTCGTAGGTGAGCAGTTCCAGGGCCTCGTTGGTGGGCCTCGCGTGGATGCTGCCATCGGAGGTGTCGGCACGGAACAGCGAGAAACTCCCGGTCGCTATGTCGTTGATGAGCCATACGGCGTAGTACGCGCGGCTCAACGCATCGATGACCGCAGTAAATACAGCCTTGTCCGCCTCCATCTGCACGCGCTTTTCGGTAATGTCCGAAATAAACACGTAGAAAAGCCCGCCGTACACATCGGAGTTCACATAATGGCCGTAGTCGTCGAGCCAGCGGATTTTACCGTCCTTGCGGACAATTCGGTATTCCACGTAGTCCAGGTTGCCTTGGCTCTTTTCGATCTGGTCCACAATGGAGCCGGAGACCTTCTCGTAGTCGTCTGGGTAGAGCATCCCCTTGAAGGTATAGCCCGTAAGTTCCTTGAATTCCTCGAGCGTCTCGCAGCCGAAAATCTTGAACACGGCCTTGTTTGCGTATAGCAGTTCCTCGTTGCCAGTCGCCTTGTAAATGAAAAAGCCGCCCGGCATGTCTTCGCCGATCTGCTCGATAACTTGCAAAGCCTGTTCGCTCAGGGGAAGGTGTCGACCGAACATGGGGACCTCGTATTCTAGTAATTCTGTTTTAAAGATATCTAAAAAAAATGCTTTGTCGCACAATCCGATACCTTTTTATTTCTTTTTACATATATTTATTCACGGATAAAAGGAGTTTTCTCCAATGAAAAAACTACGCCAGATCACTACCGTCAAGAGACACGTCCTAATCGTAGACGACGAGGTGGTAAACCGAGAAATCCTGGGTAATATCCTTTCCGTGAACTACGACGTCGAATATGCCGACAACGCCAAGGAAGCCCTCGCAGCACTCTCCAGGCAAGACAAGCGGTTCTCGCTTATCCTGCTGGACCTGCTCATGCCCGTGATGGACGGGTTTGAATTCCTGAAAAAAAGAGAAACCACCGAAACACTCAAGCGCATTCCGGTCATCGTGATGACCTCCGAAAAGGAATCCGAAGTCCGCAGTCTCAAACTGGGCGCCGCCGACTTTATCGCCAAACCCTTCGACATGCCCGAAGTGGTGCTCGCCCGCTGCGAAAGAATCATCGAACTCTTCGAAGACCAGGACATTATCCGCCAGACGGAGCGCGACCATGTTTCGGGTCTCTACACCAAGGACTACTTCTTTGAATACATCCGCCAGATAGAACTGTGGAGCAGGGACATCCCGCGCGACGCAATAGTATTTGACATCGAACAGTTCCACCTGGTGAACGAGTTCTGCGGAAGGGACTTTGGCGACCGCCTGCTTGCAGAAATCGGTAGCGCGCTCAAGAATGAACTCGCCCCCATGAACGCCATCGCCTGCCGCGCAGACGCGGACACATTCTACATCTTCGCGACGCACCAGGAAAGCTACGACAACATCCGCAACATCGTCCAGGGAATCCTTACCGAATTCTTCGAGGTAAACCACATCCGCGTGCGCTTTGGCCTGTGGGAAAACGTGGACCGCAACGTGGAAATCGAGGCATGGTTTGACCGCGCAAAGGCTGCCTGCGACAGGAACCGCGGCGACCTGACGCAGGCGTTCACCCGCTATAACAACGAGATGCATTCCCGCTACATGTTCGAGGAAACTCTCATCCGCGACTTGCAGAGCGCCATAGACAACAAGAACCTGATTGTCTATTACCAGCCCAAGTACAACATCGAAGGAGATACCCCGCGGCTCACCAGTGCAGAAGCCCTCATCCGCTGGATACACCCGACACTCGGATTCATAAGCCCGGGCGACTTTATCCCGCTGTTCGAAGGGAACGGCCTTATACAAAAAGTAGACAACTTTGTCTGGAACGAGGTCGCAAAACAGATCCGCAAATGGAAGGACGAATTCGGCGTGACGGTGCCCGTTTCCGTGAACGTGTCCCGCATCGACATCATGGACCCGGAACTGGAAACGAAACTCATGCGGCTCCTCGAAGAAAACGGCCTTTCTCCGGAAGAATATATGCTCGAAGTGACTGAGAGCGCCTACTGCGAGAACATGGAGCGCCTTATCGAGGTCATCGAGAACCTGCGCAAGAAGGGATTCCGCATCGAGATGGACGATTTCGGTTCCGGATACTCCTCGTTGAACATGATTACCACGCTGCCCATCGACATCCTGAAAATCGACATGTCGTTCGTGCGCAACATGGAAAAGGACGAACGCAACCTGAAGCTCGTGGAACTTGTGGCGGGCATTGCGAAATTCCTCAAGATTCCTGCCGTAGCGGAAGGCGTAGAAACGCAGTCGCAGCTCGATACCCTCAAGGGAATGGGCTGCCAGATTATCCAGGGATACTTCTTCTCGAAGCCGGTCCCGCCGAAGGACTTTGTACCCTTCATCGAAAAGGAACTTGAACACCAGAGGGGCGCATGATTACCATCGAAAAACTGAACACTTTTGGGGCAAATACCGCCGAGGGGCTTGCACGCTGCTTCGGGAACGAGGCGCTGTACCTGAAACTCGTGGCGACCATTCCCGGCGAGGCCAATTTCGGCAAGCTCAAGGATTCCATTGCCGCGAAAGATCTGAAAGCCGCCTTCGAGGCGGCCCATGCGCTGAAGGGTGTTCTCGGGAACCTCTCGCTCACGCCGCTCTACACGCCGGCCGTAGAAATTACCGAATTGCTCCGCAGCAATACCGACATGGATTACAAAAGCCTGCTCGATACCATCCTCGAAAAGAAGGACGAACTCGGCAGGCTTTGCGCGGATTAGACTTTATTTTTAGAACCTTCCCACGGTGAGGCCAGCGTAGAAGCCGGGCCACCAGCGGGCCTTGTGCCCATTGACGCTGAAATCGTCGTGGTATTCACTGCGGGGCTTGACAATTACTTTATCTGCATTCCCTTCGCTCACTATATTGAGCGTGCCGCCGACAGTCATGCCGAAGCCCGGGAATAGCTTGTGCACGAAGCCCAGGCGCAGGCGGTGATGGAAGTTGATATCATCCTCGTCCGTGTCCATGCCGAAACCTTCGCGTGCATTGAGGAACATGTACTCGAGTTCAAAGTGGTTGCCGTACTTGCCGAACTGCGTACCGATACCGAGACCCGTTTCGTACATGTCGCTGAAATGCTTGAAGTTCGAGCCCTTCTCGAATTCGCGAGTTCCTTCAAAGGCAGTAAACAGGTAGGCCGTGCCCAAGTGGAGCGAAAGCCCGAGCGCACCCATCTCGTTCACGGCAGAAGTCACGCTCCACACGCCGTTACCCACGATGTTGATGAGCCCTATCGGGGTGGATTCGCAAGTACCGCAGATGTTGATTATACCGACCTGCCTTCCGTTCGCCCTGCCCGCGATGTTCATGGTACTCACCTGCGCGCCTTCGACAGTGCCTGCGATGTTCATGGCTGCGGTCACCTGCACGTCGGATTCCCCGGCGATGTTCATGGCTGCAGAAACCTGCACACCGGCTTCGCCCGCAATGTTCATGGCAGCCGTCACCTGCACGTCGGCCTGGCCGGCATAGTTTAATGCCGGAGAAACCTGGGCGCCATTGAGGGAGTCTGCGATAAAGTTCGCCGTACTCGAAATCTGCGCGCCCGAGGAATTCTTGCCCGCAATATTGAGCGTCGACGCAATCTGCGCACCGTCAAAGGACTGCGCGTAGTTGATCATGCCGCTAATCTGCGCACCCTCGAAATGAGCATTCGCGCCGTTGTAGATGTCGGTCACCTGCAGACCGTGCATCTCTTTTCTCGCGACGTTCGCGATAAGGCTCAGCTGCGTTCCGAGCATGTAGTCATCGGCCTCTGCGACAAAGAAACCAATCTGGATTCCCTTGCGCGGGTCCTTGTCGCTGTCCACCGCGTTGAAGGTCACACGGTATTTGCCATTGTGATCGAGAGAGTCGAGCGAGCATGCGATGGTATCACCGTCAGCACAAACCCTATTCCCGCCGATTTCGCCACGCAGCGTCGTCTTTTCGGCGCTTACGGCGGCAAACTGCCTGTGCGAAAGCTTTTCGCGGCGGTTGTTCTGGAGCGTCACCACCGCCTCGCTGAATTCCGCAGGGCGTTCCAGGCGCACGCTGTACTTGCCGGCAGGGAACCCGAGGCTCATCGCGCGTCCCGCCTTCTTGTAGAGTTCTGCGACGAGTTCTCCGTTTGCATCGCGAATGAACAGGCGACCGTCCACATCCTCGTCGAGTTCGAGGCCCGCGCTTGTGCTGCGCAGGTCGGTCATCACCACATCGCCTGTTCCCGCGAGGTTCATGTCGCGGCTCGGGTGCTGGGCGCCGCCCATCGTCTTCTCGGTGCGCTGGAGAGTTTCGTTAAAGGCAAACTGATAGGCCTCGGACAAAGTGACCTTGCCGTCACCGCTCAGGTCACCGGCGCCGCGGAGCCCGCTCACCAGCGAGTGCGTGAAGAACGAGCCCTTCAGCTTGTCGCTTTCCTGGCTAGATTCATCCTGCGTGCTGCTGGTAATGAACGCGTAGCCCTTCATGTCGCTGCTCTGGTCCACCATGAACGCGGGCACCGCCACGCCGCCCTTCAGGCGCGTGATAGCACCCGAGCCGCAGGCATCGATAACCGCAATCTTCACGTCGGCGTTCATCGCGTCGATGCGCTTGCGCAGCTCCTTCCAGGCATAGACTTCGTTACCCAGACGCAGGCCCTTCTCGTCGGCATGCCCGCTGTAGTAAAACAGCACCTCGTTGCGGCCCGCAGCGTTCTTGCCCTGCGCGATTTTCGCGTCAAGACCGTCGAGTTGCTTCTGGAGGGCGGCCACGCCCGGCTCCTTCACGAGCACCACGTTACCCGCCTGCACGCCGCCCATCTCACCGAGCACCTTCGCGAACGACTTCGCGTCACTTTCCGCATAGCGAAGCACCGGCCGGCCCTGCCCGCCATAGTTCGCGCTCACCGCCACCACGTAGCGGTTGATGCGCGCGTTATCGCCCTGCTGGGCCGCATTCGCATTAGAAGCCGCAGCGAAAAAAAGAATTGCAATCAGTGAAATTATATGGAGCGTAATCGACGCGTCCAACTTTTCGATAATGTTCTTCATCCTACTATTCCCCAACCTTGCGTAATGTGATAGATACGGAGCGCACGCCCTTGCTCTTGAGCAGCGCATCAATGTTGTTCGCGTCCAGCTCGAACGCCGCACGCGACGTGAGCAAGAAGAACTTCTCGAATTTCGGCGCGTTGTCGAGCTTGTAGGCGAACGGGAGCGTCGTCATCTTGCCGGGTTCGAGAGCAATCGCCTGCGAGCCATCGGCCATGTGCATCGTGACGGTCCCGTTTCCATCCATGCTGAAGAGCATTCCGTAGCACTTTTCGGGCACCGCGTAGCGCAACTGGATTTCGTCACCCTCGCGTGCCTCGCCCAGGTTCGACATCTGTACCGCGCTGTCGCCTGTCTTCTTCCAGACTTCCATGCGGGCATCCAGACCCTTGATGCGCGCGCCGTCATCCGGGACATCGGCCAAGGCAACATCCATCGCCCGTGCACCACCGTCCGTAGCCGGGCCGATTTCGCGCTGGCTAAAGAGCGCCACCGACACCACCGCAAGCACCAGGGCCGCGGCGGCCGCGAACTTCACAAAACCGAAATGCACCACGTTGTCCTTGCGTTCCGCACCACTGTCGCGGGCATCCATCTTCTCCGCGAGCCTCTCGAAAGGCATCTTGCGGAGAATTGCCGCGTTGTCCTCGCGCAGCAGCTTCACACGATGGGCGAGCATCTCGTCCGTCTTCTCGAGTTCGCGAATCTCGCGCATCTCGCCTTCGGGCAGGTCGCCCGTAAGGTATCGTTCCAGTTTCCAATCGGGGATCATCACTTTACCTCCAGATTCTTTACCTTGGCCTGCAGACCACGCAAACGCTTGCGCACGCCACTCACCGAGAGCCCAACCTCGCGGGCAGTCTCCTCGAGCGTCATGCCGTCCACAAAATGCAGCACGGCCATCGTGCGGCTAGACTCCGGCTCGTGCGAGAACAGTTTCGCGAGGATTCCCTTCGCCTCCTGTTCTTCATGGTCTTCGTCCGCGCAGGCAATAGTCAACAACAGTTCGTTCGAATCCACATCGAGGCCACGGCGGTGCTTGTCTCGGATGCGGTTCAGGCAGAGCCTGGTCGCCGTATTCCACAAGAGGCTGCTCGGCTGCGTCGCGTCGAGGCGGTCCCAATGCTCAAAAACGCGTAAAAACACGTTCTGCATCATGTCCTGGGCCTCGGATTCGTCCCTGAGCATATAGAGGCAGCGCCTGAAAACCATCGGGGCGTAGGTCTCGTACAGCCCGGACATTTTCTCGCGATTTGCCTGATTATTGCCCTTCATGCTAGTATAACACCTATGGAGGTAAAAAGTGTCACCGCAAATTTAGAAAAAAAACTCAAAAACCCCGCTAGCGCGCTAGCGAGGTCATTTCTTTCTAACAAACGGCTTGCCAGGGGACTTCTACGAAGTCCCTCGCTAATCGGCTCGGCAATGCAAAAACGCAAGCATTTCTGCGCTGCTCTCGCCTCATTGCTAGTCTTTCACGCAGCGGACAGAGAACCCGGAGTTCTTGTGGAAGCCATACTCACTCACCCCTTTGCTGTTGTAGTTCATGGTCTTAGCATCCGCATAGTAGTCGTCGTCGCCATCAGAAGTCCAAAAGGTTGTGCAGAAGCCCTCTCCTACGTACCCTTCAATTGGATTCTTGATGCCAACAGGCAATACGGCAAAGGAATAGATATCGGAGCCATTTCCATTATCGGCCCAACCACTTGCCGATTTGAGTCTCTCTGCCGCCGTCGATGTATACCCGTCTAATATAAATAGCCTACCCCATTCTAATTCCGTTGGCAAATGCCAGCCCTCAGGGCATACGCCACGCACCGGGTATGTCGGCGAGCACACCGTTTCATCGCCGCAACCTTTGCCATTCGTACTCCACCTGCCCACGCTATCCATCGCGGCGGACCACGTGTAAAGGCGGCCATACTTGGTGCAGTTGGCAGGATCGTTGTCATAGCACCAGCTAGTGGAATCGAAGGTGATTAGACCATTTTCAAAGGGAACACCTGTGTATGCGTAGTTGAGATTCTCCGCCATCCAGATTTGTCTGCCGATTTTTACAATCTTGTATGTTTGCCCGTCACGCCCATCAGTCATAGTTCCTGTAACTCCATCTTCAAAGAAACTGATACTCGACGCATCACTTGACAACGATTCCGCAGAACTACTACTTGACTTGGCATCGCCGTTTTTACTGCTACTCGATTTCGCAGAAGAACTGCTGGACACACTTGTCTCGCTTTCGCTCGACTGCGGTGTGACGCTAGAGGAACTACTTGAACCGTCGCAGTCCTCGCAAACAGACGAAGAAGAATCCTCGTCGGGGCGGGTTGTGAAACTGCCGCTCTCGTCATCGCCGCAAGCCGCAAACAAGAATGCAGACACGGCACATATTGCCAAAACTCTTTTCATTGTCCTAACCTCTCTACCCTAAAATTAATCCTTCACACAGCGGACAGAGTACCCGTAGTCCTTGCCGCTGCCGTACAAGTCAGCTTTGTCGAATTCGTCGTCCAAGCCCACGATATATGTGCGGGAACTATTGTACTCAGAGGAACTCCAGAAGTACGCATGGTAGCCAACGTTGTTGTAACCAGTGGCGTCCCTGAGGCCAGCAGGCAACGCCGAGAAGGAATAGGCATCCGTGCCGTATCCGTCGCGGACCCAGCCGCCAGGAACGCTGGACCAGCTGATAGTGGAGCTGAGCATCTTGCCCGCCGTTGACGCTCCACCGATAGCAGTAAACAATGTATTCCACTCCGCCTTATCCGGCAGATGCCAGCCCTCGGGGCATATGCCTCGCACCGGGTAAATCGGAGTACATTGCACGCCATAGCCGCAGTCCTTGCCATTCGTAGACCACGTTCCCACACTGTCCATCGCTGCAGCCCAGGTGTAAAGGCGACCATATTTGATGCAGTTGGCAGAGTCGTTACTAAAGCACCAACTAGTGGAATCGGAGGTGTAGCCACTATTATTATAGAGAACGCCAGTGTATGCGTAGTTCAAATTCTCCGCCATCCATACCTGATTGCCGATTTTTACGGTCTTGTACGTCTGACCATCGCGGGAGTCCGTCATGGTTCCCGTAACTACTGTAGAAGGATCTACATACCCTTCAGGGACACTGCTGTTTGACACGCTTGTCACGCTGCTACTGGACTTCGTTTCATCAACGCTAGAACTTGAAGAAGGTCTTACCGGTGCAATCGAAGGATCCCCTTTGACGCAACGGACACTTTGTCCATAAGACTTGCTATTCTGATACGTATAAGAATTGGTATAAACGTTGTTTATATTGAAATACCGGCCATCATTGGCACTGTATTCAGTAGCGCTCCAGTAATAAACATCCGAGCCCACCTTTTCCCATTTAGTAGCAGAAATTCTTCTTCCGGTCGGGAGTGCGGCAAAGCCGTAAAGATCCGTACCGTTGTTGTCAGGCGTTCCGGCGTAGTTCCATCCAGTCAACGCCTTGAGTGGTTCACCAGATACAGGGGCATTTCCTAATGCCACGCTCAATAGGCCCCATTCATAGATTGACGGCAAATGCCAGCCGTCAGGGCAAATTCCCTGCACAGCTCGATCAAGTCCGCACTTTTTGCCATAGCCGCAATCCAACGGAGCCTCGGCATCGTTCGCTAGTGCTACCGAGTCAATCGCAGCGGCCCAGCTGTAATAACGGCCACTCACCTTGCATTTTTTTTCATCACCCTGATAGCACCAGTTGTTGCCCTTCAAGCTCGGAGTCTTGACGCTATCGGCATAGTTCAAGTTCTCCGCCATCCACACCTGCGAATAATTTGAGTCTGGCACTTCAATTTTCACGACCTTGTAAACCTGCTTGTCACGCGGGTCGATTATCGAGTCGTACTTGATATTCGGATTCAGGCGAGTTTCCTTGGGCACATCCCAGCTCCACCCATCAGAATAACTGCTACTCGATTTCGCCAGGCTACTGCTAGAGCCAGCCACTGGGGATTCGCCTTTCAAGCAACGGACCGAACTCCCGATATACTTGTTACTGTAGAACTTGCGTACAATGGTATCCGTGTACAATCTTATACCATACGCATAATCATCGTACCCTTCGTACCATTCAGAAGTCCAGAAGACAGCAGCCTCGCCCACAAAGTCCTTGCTCCCCCAGCCACCAGCGGGCAACACAGTGAAGCCGAAATCATCCGTACCATTGCCGTCACTATTCCAGCCACTCGTAGACTTGAGCATCTTTCCCGCCGTTGACTTTCCACCGACAGCGGTGATTAGAGTCACCCACTCCGTCGTATCCGGCAGATGCCAACCCTCGGGGCAAGCACTTATCGCCGCATCCCATATATAAAGGCGGCCATACTTTGCACAATATTCGGCAGAATCATTATAGCAGAAACTACTGTCTGTTTTGTAGTTCAAGTTCTCCGCCATCCAGATTTGATTGCCGATTGTTACGGTCCTGTAAACCTTGCCGTCGCGAGTATCCGTCAGAGTATTCTTTTCGGCATTGTACGTCGTGTCTTGGGAAGAACTGCTGGATGTCATGCCGGCCGATGTGCCGGCATCACCGTTTTTACTACTGCTCGACTTCGGTGTGACGATTAAGACAACGCTGTCGCCGTCCGCGTAGGCTTCGATGAACTTCTCGAATGCGGGCACGGTATCCCCGAGGTCCCAGGCTTCCACATTCTTGCGGATGGAATCGAGCCCGCCATTTGCCGTAGCCTCGACCGCCCATTCCGAAATCGTTTTTTTCGTGCCGGAATCTTTCCACTTGCCGGTTTCCGCGAACGATTCTACGAACTTTTCCATACGCGTAACAAGTCCCGCGTCATCCGTTTCCGCCTGCATCATCACGCTCACGGCAAGCAGCGCCGCGTTCTCGTCGCCCGCCTCGAAGATATTCAGGTTTTCGAACTCCACGAAGTCGCCCTTGATGTCGAATGCCGCAAGCACTTCCTTTTCGGCCCGCGCCTTCGCGTCTGCAAATTTCTTGCCCTTTTCCGTCACGAGGAACATCAGGCGTTCGTATTCCAGTTCCGTAAGCACGTTGATGTTCACGTTCTTGCGATCCTTGAGATCGGTCAGCGCATGCAGCGTCAACTCATCCGAAGACTTATTTCCGGTAATTTCGCTGCGGTATTCACCCGTCACCTCGAACAGCGCACACGTCGACTTGAGCGACACATCCGCGACAGTAAAGTCGCCCTTGTCGCTCTTGACCTTGCCCTCGAACACCTCGTCCGTGAACTTGAGCGTCTTGCAGTCGATTCCCTGCACCGTCACCGTAGCGCCCTTCACAAACGGGCCCTTCTGCGAAACGCCCGCCACGTCCAGGTTGGCGACAATGCCGGTATCCTCCGTAGAGCCACCCGCAAAACCGCTGTCATCGTCAGAACACGCCGTTGCGACAATCGACGCCATTGCCAGCGGCATTATCCAAACAACGCCACTGCGAAACATATCACTCAGGTTACTTTTCATCTCGTCCTACTCCCTTGTTTTTAAATTTTTTTTTCCAGGCGTTCGCTCAACGGGAACAACTGCAAGTTCATACGGTAAACCTGTTCGGTCTCGTCGTCTTCTGTTGCAATCGCCACGATGCGGCGGCGGAATTCCGCGATCTCCTTCCTGATTTTTTCATACGCCTGGCGCGTAAGCCCGATCGTAACTCCCGACATGTCGCGTTCCGAAAGCGGCAGGTCCAAGGCCTTCACCGCAAGCTCCCCCATCTGCCGCTGCATATCGCGGGCAGCCACCGGCACCGCATCCACGGAGACCATCGACACGGACTTTTCCGTCTGGTGGTAAACGCCGTTTTTGCCCTTCTTCAAAAGCTCCGCCTTCACCAGAAAGTCGAGCGTCTCGGAAACCTCCGTCGCCGAAATCTTCGGCTTGCAGGCATGCGCAATCTCGAGCGGTTTCGCTCCTGGCATCTGCACCGCCAGCTCGCGGATAACCGGATTTTTCCACGACTTGAAATAATCGAATTCCTCGCTCCCGAGCACGCGCACCTTGTGCGCCCGCGCCAGTGCGCAGCGTTCCTCGAAAGCAGCCCGTTTCGCTACATCGCTCTTGGCATGCGCATACGAGACCATCAGTACAAAGTAAGTGCTCTCGAAACCCGCAAGCCCCATGGCGTTCGCGACCGAGCCCGCCACGCCGATGCTCAGGTTCTTCTTGCCTTCGCACACATATTTCAGGTAAACCGGCGACGTGAACCCGGCATCGCGCGCAAACTCGCGCCACGTAAAGGCCGAGCTGCGCTTGCGTTCATCGTAGTAGTCCTGGATGAACTTGCGGTAGTCCGTATATTCGACGATATCCTTCATGGGTATAAATATAGGTTTCATTTCCCCTTATGGAATACAAAATTAGCGTTTTTGAGCAAATTTTACCATTTTTTGTCATTTTAACAAATTTTAGCATTTTGGAATACAAGCAACGTATCCCCAGAATACAGGAAAGTCCCGCCATCGCTGGCGGGGTTTCTTCCTCCTCTTGACAAACGGCTTGCCAATCTTGGCACTACTTCGTAGTGCAGACTGCTGCGCACGGCTTATTCATCCTTCACGCAGCGGACGGAGAAACCGTCGGCCTTGATATCACTGGTAAAATTCACAACATTGTTACGGTACAAATACACTCGGTACGCATCGTTTTTATCCACCTGCGTAGAAGTATAGAACCCCGTGCTAACACCCTCATAGTAGGTAAAGGCAGACCCATAACGATCCATGTAGCCGGCAGGCAACGCCGAGAATCCATAGGCGTCCGTGCCGTTGCAGTTTTCTTCTTCACAATCTTGCCAGCCACTCGTAGACTTGAGCATTTTAGCCGCCACATCGAGGCCGCCAACCGCGGTCAATAGTTTTCCCCACTCTGTTGAATCAGGCAAATGCCAGCCCTCGGGACATGCTCCACGCACAGGATATGTCGGAGAGCACTCCCCAGTGTAACGGCAGTTCACACTGTTCGTAGACCATTTGCCTTCAGCATCCATCGCTCCTGCCCAGTTATAAAGACGTCCGTACTTGGAGCAATATTCAGCGGAATCGTGATAGCAATAACTATTCGGCGCAGCGATATTTAGGTTTTCCGCCATCCACACCTGTGAATAATCTTTTCCTGGCGGAGCAATCGTCACGATTTTAATTCCCGATTATCACGAGGGTCAATCATGGAGCCATATTCAATGCTCAAATTAAAACGTTTTTCCTTGGGCACATCCCAGCTCCAACCATCTGAAGTCCCCGAACTGCTAGAACCCGAATTTGACGATGATGGTACAACAACCTCCCCCTTAACGCAGCGAACACTTCTACCAAATTTTTTACTGTGAGTTCCCACGGGAGCATTACTATGTGCATTATCCAATTTCATAAAATAGACTTCACCATACGAGTTTTCTGTAGAGCTCCAAAAATACGCTTCTGAACCAAGAAACCTAAAGCTACCATCACTAAACATTCGCCCTAACGGCAATGCAGAAAAACCATAAGCATCAACGCCATTGTTCAGGTCTGTCCCCTCATAATTTTGGTCCCATCCCCTCAATGTCTTAAGTTGCCGGCCCGCATCATTTTTTCCCAAAGCATCAACTAAACGTTCCCATTCCTCTTTTAACGGAAGATGCCAACCATCAGGACAAACCCCCTGAACCATGCGATTAAGCCCACATTTAGCATCGGAACTACAAACAATCGGGTTATCCCTGTCCGTTGCAAGAGCAAGCGAATCTATAGCGGCCGTCCAAATATAAAAGCGTCCACCCAAAGCACATTTGTCAGGCTCAAAATTATAGCACCAACTTTTTCCCTTTGTCTGTGGACCGTCATAATTCAGGTTCTCGGCCATCCACACTTCTGAATAGTTTTTTTCTGGCAAACTGATCGTCACCGTTCTATACCTTTGCAAGTCACGCGGATCTATCAAAGTACCGTACTCGATATTCGGATTAAAGAGTTCTTCCTTGGACACAGTCCAGTTCCACCCTTCGGGATCCACCGAACTGCTAGACGATTCTTGGATAAGCGACGAGCTAGATGACACCTTTAAAGTCCAACTATAATCCTGAACACAACGGACACTAAATCCCATATTCCGATCACCCGCATTGCTTAAGGACACGTCATCAACGTGATCCCCCAAGAACACGCCATACGCTTCTCTAATTTTAAACGGCGTAGAACTCCAGAAGTACCCACACGTACCCTCATAAAGATATTGCCCGCCACTTTCCCTAAGGCCACCAGCAAGTGCCGAAAAACCATACGTATCATACCCAGGCTTTTTCCAACTCTTTTTCGCCTTGAGCACCATACCGCCCAAAGGCGCCTGTCCGCCAATAGCCTCAAACAGGTAATTCCATTCATTTCTATTCGGCAAATGCCAGCCACTAGGGCAAATCCCCTGCACCTTTTCAGGAAGGTCGCAAATTTCCCCATAACCACAATCTATTGGATTTTTCTTGTCCGTTGCAAGCGCAACAGAATCAATCGCCGCAAACCATGAATAAAGACGACCAAAAGTTTCACAATCTTTAGGTCTATCGCCATAACACCAAATTCGACCTTTCAAGATTGGTGTTTTTACGCTATCGACATAATTGAGGTTCTCGGCCATCCATACCATGTCACCAATTTTTACGGTTTTGTAAACTTGTCCGTCACGGGTATCGACAATGGAATCGTATTTGATTTCAGGATTCAAGTAGAAGTCTCTAGAATCACTGGATTCTATCGCTTCGCTCCAGGATGACGACGGCACAAGAATCGAGGACGACGAACTGCTTACGTCATTGCGGGGAGTCGAAGATGACGATGCGGTTTTCGCCGAAGATGAAGATTTGTCATTCTGGAGGCTCGAAGAGCTGATAGAAACCACGCGACTGCTAGAAGAGTTTTTCTTACTACCACTGGATCCTTCGCGGCTGTTGTTACTCAGGATGACGGTATCGCCGAAGACTTCGATGTACTTTTCGAATGCGGGCACCACGTCGGCATAGCCCCAACCCTCGACATTCTTGCGGATTGAATCGAGCGTGCCGTCGGCCGTAGCGACCACCTGCCATTCCTCAATTGCAGACTTCGTCTTGTCATCGCTCCACTCGCCGGTTTCCGCGAAAGAGTCCGCGAACTTTTCGATGCGCTTTGCAAGGTCCGCATCGTCCGTTTCCGCCTGCATCAAGACGCTCACAGCAAGCAGCGCCGCATTTCCGTCGCCACTTTCAAAGATGGTCAAGTCTTCGGAATTGTCAAAGTCACCCGCTATGCCGAACGCAGCAAACACTTCCTTTTCGGCCCGCGCCTTCGCGTCCGCGAACTTCTTGCCCTTCTCGGTCACGAGGAACATCAGGCGTTCGTATTCCAGTTCGGTGAGCACGTTGATGTTCACGTTCTTGCGGTCCTTTAGGTCGGTCAACGCATGGAGCGTCAACTCCTCGGAAGACTTCTTGCCGGTAAGTTCATTGCGGTATTTACCCGACACCTCGAACAGCGCACACGTAGAGGAAAGCGTGACATCGTCAAACGCGAAGTCGCCCTTGTCGCTCTTGATTTCGCCCTCGAAAATCTCATCCGTCAGTTCAAGCGTCTTGCAGTCGATGCCGCGAATAGTCACGGCGGAACCCTTCACGAACGGGCCCTTCTGCGCCAAGCCCGCGATATCCTTCGTGACAATGCCCATGTCGTCTCCCGAGGCACCGCCCGCGAAATCTGAATCATCGTCGAAACATGCCAAGAACATGGCGCTCACCGCGAGCATCCCGAGAGCAGCACCCCACTTCAGCATCGATTCCTTCATCGTGAACATATCTTGTTCTGCCTTTCCCTAAATTTAATCCTTTACCCAGCGAACGTTCTACAACCTAAAAACCGTACTGCGAATAGCAACTCTCAAATTCACTGAAGTTGCTGTATTCGAACTTGTCATCACGATTATATACATCAGGGTCAAGTTCTTCGCACAGTTCCTTGGACTTCACCACCTCTATCATCTTCGAGTTGTAGGAACATTCAATGCCGTTATAGATCGTCGTCCGGTATAGCTCTTCATTGTAAGTATCCGGATCGAACGCATAGCTGAAGTGCGATTCGATAATCTTGCCGTTGATAGATGTCACTACGCCGTCAACGCCCTTTTTGGCAATCCAGATATCATCCGTAACATGAACCGTATCGGCAATATCCGTATTCGGATAATTTGCATTTTTGAAAATCGCTAGGCACTTTGTATTGAAATCATTATCACCCGTGATATAGTAAATGAGGGTGCAGTGTTCCGAGGTATAATAGAACGGAGGAACCGTATAGGAGACCTGGAAGGTGAAACTTTCTGGAGAAACGGTCAACTCGACATCCCTATTCGTGACCGAACGCAAAAGTCCGCTCGGCAACTGGCTAACCGATTTCCAAGTTCCCAGGAAGGACCCTGAATTGCCGACATAGACATTCGCATAGTTCGGTTCATCGCAGGAGTTCGTATAAACATGGCATTTATAAAGAGTATCGTTAGAAATTTTATATCCGAGGAAATATATCCCTCCGGGTTGGCCACCTACCGCATAATCATCCAGATCATAGGAAACAATTCCCTTAGGGGCATCACCCTGAACCCATTTATACTTGTCATTATCGCGGTCATAGGCACAGTGGTCATCGACATAGTAGTAGCGACGGTTCACGGTATCGAGAAAGGCGATTGGCCGAGTCATCTTGTACGACACAGTCCTGTTATCCGACCGCGACGAGGAAGACGTAATAGAGCTGCTACTGGATTCCGGAACAGTTCCATCATCCTTGACACAACGGACCGAGTTCCCCATGTCCTTAATGTCAACGCTCTGATGCACACTATCGCCATTGAAGGTCAAATACATGTTGAACACGTTGTTGTCATTGATTTCCGTAGAACTCCAGAAGAACGCGAGGAAGTAGGCGCCACTGTAACCCCCGTCGTGGCCCCTATCGCCGGCAGGGAGCGCCGCAAAGCCGAAATCGTCCGAGCCATTTCCACCACTAGACCATCCGGACGCAGACTTAAGCACCTTGCCTGCTGTTGAATCTTCGCCAACAGTCGCAATCAAAGATTCAAATTCTGCCTTGCTCGGCAAATGCCAGCCACTCGGGCAAGCGTCTACTGCAGCAGTCCACTTGTAAAGGCGGCCATGCATCGCACAGAAATAAGCAGAATCTCTATAACAGAAGCTACTGTCTGTTTCAAAGTTCAGGTTTTCTGCCATCCACACCTGATCGCCGATTTTCACGGTCTTGTAAACCTGACCGTCGCGCAGGTCCTTCAGCGTATTTGCGGTCGCGTCGTATTCACTGCCAGAATTGTCATTGCGAGAACTCGAAGAGTTCGTGGCAATCTCATTGCTACTAGAAGATTTACTATCGCTGCTCAGGATGACGGTATCACCAAAGACTTCGATGTACTTCTCAAATGCGGGCACGGTATCCCCGAGGCCCCAGCCTTCGACGTTCTTGCGGATTGAATCGAGCGTTCCATCGGCCGTAGCGGCAACCTGCCATTCTTCAATCGCAGCCTTCGTCTTGTCATCGTTCCACTTGCCCGTTTCCGCGAAAGAGTCGGCAAACTTCTCGATGCGCTTCGCAAGACCCGCATCGTCCGTTTCCGCATGCATCAACACGCTCACGGCAAGCAACGCAGCATTGCCATCACCGCTTTCATAGATGGTCAAGTCTTCAGAATTGTCGAAGTCACCCGCAATGCCGAATGCAGCGAGCACTTCCTTCTCGGCCTGATCCTTCGCATCCGCGAACGTCTTCCCCTTCTCGGTCACGAGATACATCACGCGCTCGTATTCCAGCTCGGTGAGCAAGTTGATATTCACATTCTTGCGGTCCTTCAAATCGGTTAGCGCATGGAGCGTAATCTCACCCGCCGACTCCTTGCCGGTAATTTCGCTGCGGTACTTGCCCGTCGCTTCGAACACTGCGCACGTAGAAGAAAGCGTCACGTCGTCAAACGCAAAGTCACCCTTGTCGCTCTTGACCTTGCCTTCAAAGACCTCGTCCGAGAACTTCATCGTCTTGCAGTCGATTCCCTGCACGGTCACGGCGGAACCCTTCACAAACGGGCCCTTCAGCGCTTCGCCCACGATATCCTTCGCGACAATGCCCATGTCTCCCGAGGCGCCGCCCGCGACATCCTGCTTGTCGGAACACGCCGTCAAGACAGCCATGGCGGCAAGCGCACAGGCCGGAATAAACCGAGTCCCAAAATTCCTGTTCATCGCTCCTTTCATTTCCTTTACCCCTTTTTATTTTTCAAATCTTTTTTGGTTTCAATCCGCTTGCTCAGCGGGAAAAGTTGCATGTTCATGCGGTACACGCGCTCCGTCTCGTCCTCTTCGGTCGCAATCGCCACGACGCGGCGGTAAAAGTCCGCCATCTCCTTGCGGATGCGTTCGTAGGTGCGTTCCGTAAGGCCGAGCACGAACCCGGACATGGTGCGTTCGGAAAGCGGCAGGTCGATAGCCTTTATCGCGAATTCCCCCATCTGGCGCTGCAATTCGCGGGCCGCCACGGGTACCACGTCCATGTCGCCCATCGTAATCGTCTTGTCCGTCTGGTGGTAGTTTCCGTCCCTGTCTCTCTTCAGGAGCTTCATCCTTACCAAAAAATTCAGCGTCTCGGTCACCTCGGCCGCGGTAATCGAGGGACTGCAGGCGCGCGCCATCTCAAGAGGCTTGGCTCCCGGCATGTGCGGGGCGAGCTCGCGCAGCACCGGATTCTTCCACGACTTGAAATAGTCGAACTCGTCATTGCCCAGCACGCGCATCTTGTGCGCCTTCGCGAGCGCACAGCGTTCCTCGAACGCGGCACGCTTGGCCTTGTCGCTTTTCGCATGCGCATACGAGACCATCAGCACAAAGTAGGTCTGTTCGTAGCCGGCGAGCCCCATGGCGCTCGCGACAGAACCCGCGGATCCGACGCTCAGGTTCTTTTTCCCCTCGCAGACATACTTCAGGAACACCGCCGACGAGAATCCGGCATCCTGGGCGAACTTCTGCCACGAAAAGACGGAGCTGCGCTTGCGCTCTTCGTAGTAGTCCAGGATATACTTGCGGTAATCCGTATATTCAACGATTTCCTTCATAGGTACAAATATACCCTCTTTTCGTGCATTTAGAACATAAATATAGCGATTTTAGTCAAATTTTACCACTTTTGGCTTAATTCTAAAAAATTTGGCATTTTGGAACATGAAGGCATGTTCTGAGAACATAGCCCCGGAACATGACAAAAGCAAAAAGCCCCGCCGGATTGGCGGGGCGACCTGTATTACGACTTTGGCTTATAGTAAGTATGGACTTCTATGGAGTAGCCATACCTGAACACCGTCAAACTTTCTCCTGCCGAGACATTCGCCCCGACAAGGACCACGATTACGTATTTCGCCTTGGCGGTTTCCTTTTCATAATAATCGCGACGGACCTTCGAATCGCTTGTCGCCACCTCATGCATAAAGTAAATGCCGTCCCTCCCGTTATACGTCGCCTGGCCGATAGAATCCGACTTCACGTAGACAAACCCGTTTTCCTCGAGCACGCCCTTGAACTGATCCAGGCTATCCCTGGCATCATCCTCCAGAGAAACGGACACATACTGCGAATAATTCTTGCCGCTCGTATGCACGCTTTCCGTACCCGTTATATGGCGGACATACCAGAATGTCATGAGCGAGTCGTCATCCCATGCCCTGCGATCCTTATCCGAAACATAATCCTGGATAAAGCCTACTTCTTCCGGCAAGTCCTCCTCGTATCGCGGGGCATCAAAATCATAGCCGTTCCTTTTCCCGCCCAGTCCCTTGACGCAGCGGACAGAAACGGCATGGCTGATATGCGTCATATACACATTGGATCCGGAACCCCTGACGAAATGGATAGTCGAGGGAGTAATCGAAATGTAGCTCAGCCAATCCGTCGTTTCTATCGAGGCCGTCCAGAATTCCGACGACGTTCCAAGCCCCGAAAATTCCTTGCCATTAAACACGCCCGCAGGAACTACATTGAAGCCGAAGCGATCCGAGGAATACGTCTTTTCGAGATAATCATCCCGGTAATACGCCTGCAAGGCATCCCCGGCACTTTCGCCTTCGCCATGGGCATCGGCATACGCAAACAGCGTGTCCCATTCCGCGTGTTCCGGCACATGCCAGCCATCGGGGCATATCCCTTCGCGGGGATGGAAATCGCTACGGAGCCTGCACCCGGAGAAGTTGTCGCCACATCCCCTGTTCGATGTATCCAGGGCAATTTCCCAGTTATAGAGGCGGCCATACTTCTCGCAATTCTTCTCGTCATCTTCGTAGCAGAGGCTGCCTTCGGCGGCATAGTTCAGGTTCTCCGCCATCCACTCCTGCGACCCGAGCTTCACTGTCTTGTAGACACGGCCATCGCGGGCATCCGTCAGTTCTCCGAAAACAGGTTCACCCGAATCGACGGACGAGCTGCCAGGCTCGTTTCCGGAACTGGAAGAGGCCGGTTCTTCGCCCGGAATATGCCAGCGGCCGCTTTCACAGATAAAGTACTCGTTGTACATCTTGCTGAGCTTATTCACGTTGCGCTTGGTATCGCCCTCGCGCTTTTGGGTGCACTGGCCGAGCCCGTAGTTGTCCCACCAGAAGTTCGTCACGTATTTCTCGAAGGCGGGCACGGAATCCGCATACTTCCAGCCTTCGACATTATCGCGCACGTTCGCGAGTGAGCCCTTGAGGTCGGCATCGCACGCCCAGTCCGCAATCACGGCCTTCGTGTCGGCATCTTCCCAATCGCCGCCTTCCGCAATCGCGATGCTGAACTCGCCCATGCGCTCGGTGAGGCCCGCCACATCGGCATCCGCATGCATCAGCACGCTGATGGCGAGCAGCGCCGCGTTGCCGTCGCCCGACTCGAAAATATTCAGGTCTTCGGATTTGCCGAAGTCGACATCGATGCCGAACGCCGCGAGTATTTCTTCGTCCGCCTGCGCCTTCGCCTTTGCAATGGACATCTTCTTCTCGGTCACGAGGTACATCACGCGTTCGTATTCCAGGTGCGTGAGCAGGTTGATGTTCACCGTCTTGCGTTTGGTGAGATCGGTCAGCGCGCGGAGCGTCACCGTGCCCGTAGACTTCTTGCCCGTAATCTCGTCGCGGTAGTAGCCCGAGGCCTCGAGGATGGCGTACTGCGACTGCAGATTGATATCCTTGATGGCGAAGTCGCCCTTGTCGCTCTTGATGGTTCCCTTGAAGCTCTTGCCCGTCTGCTTGAGCGTGATGCCGTCGAGTTCCTGCACCGTCACGGAGGAACCCGTCACGAACGGGCCCTTCTGCGACACGCCCGCCACTTCCCAGTCCTTGACCGCGGTGATGCCCTCGGATTCCTCGCTCGTACCGGTGGTTTGCCGACCGTCGGAACAGGCGGTCACAAGAATCGACCCGAGCATAAGCGTCGGCAGAATCCATTTCTTCATATTCATATCCTTTTTCTTAAACATACTTTATTCTCCTTTGCCCGGCGCTACCTGGACACGATTTAAATTCTCCGTCAGCGGGAAAAGTTGGAAATTGAGCCTGCACACCTTATCCGGATGCTGCTCGTCGGCGACTATCGACACGATTCTCTTGCGGCACCACGCAAGTTCTTCCACGACCTTCTTGTAAGTCTCGTCCGTCACGCCCATCGTAATCCCGCTAAAGTGGCGTTCCGAAATGGGCAACTTGTCGAGGGCGTCGAGCGCGAACTCGCCCATCTGGCGCAACAGCGAATGCACCGCGACGGCAACCACGTTCAGGCGGCCCGTAGTCAGCGAGCGGTTCGTCTGGTGGTAATTGCCCTTGATGTCGCGCGTGAGTAACCCCGCTTTCATAAGGAAACTCAGGCTCGCGCTCACATCCGCCGCAGAAATTGCGGGTCTGCAGGCCTTCGCAATCTCGTGTGGTTTCGCTCCCGGCATGGCAACCGCCAGCTCGCGCACCACGGAATGCTTCCAGGTTTCGTAGAAGGTGTACAGGTCGCTGCCCAGGATTTTCACATGGTGGGCTTCGCTCAGCGCCTGCATCTCCTCAAAACATTTCTTCTTTTCGCGCTCCGTCTTCGCGCCTTCGTAGCGCACCATCAAAATAAAGTAGTCGTACTCGAAGCCGAGCAACCCCATAGCAAGCGCAGTTTTCTTCGCTCCTTCTTCCCGAAGACGCGTCTTGCCGTCGCAAACCAGCTTCAAGTACGACCCCGATGCGAACCCGGCAATCTTCGCGAACTCGCGCCACGTGAAAGCCGAGGTGCGCTTGCGTTCGCGGTAGTAGTCCAGTACGTACTCGCGGTAGTCTTTATATTCAACGACCGATTTCATCACGACTATAAGATAGATTTATGCGGGCACGCGTGCAACATTTTTGTTAAAACAAAAATGGCGATTTTAAACAAATTTCGCCACTTCTGATTATAGTAGAAAGATTTTTGTTAAAGTAAAAAACAAAAGTGAGGTCTCTATAGAACAAAAAAGGAGCCCCCGGCGCATTGCCGAGGGCTTTCCTTATATTGCCGGTCTAGCGACTAGCTCAGACGGCTAATCATGTAACCAGCGCAGACTGCAGTACCGATCACGCCAGCCACGTTCGGGCCCATGGCGTGCATCAAGAGGAAGTTCTGCGGGTCATACTTGGCACCTTCCACCTGGGAAACACGGGCGGCCATCGGCACAGCGGACACGCCTGCAGAACCGATGAGCGGGTTCACGGGGTTCTTGGGGGAGCACCAGTTCATGATCTTCGCGAGGAAGAGGCCGGCCGCGGTCGAGAAACCGAAGGCGACAACGCCCATGGCGATAATCATGAGGGTCTGGGGCTTCAGGAAGATGTCGGCAGACATCGTGAGGCCCACGGAAGTACCGAGGAAGATTGTCACGATGTTCATGAGTTCGTTGGAAGAGGTCTTCACGAGACGTTCCACGACGCCGGCTTCCTTGAAGATGTTGCCGAGCATGAGCATGATGATAAGTGCAGAAGCATCGGGCACCACGAGGATGCAGACGATCATCACCATCACGGCGAACACGATGCGTTCGGCCTTGCTCACCTGACGGAGAGCCTTCATGCGGATCTTACGTTCCTTGTCGTTGGTCATCAGGCGCATGATAGGCGGCTGGATGAGCGGAACGAGAGCCATGTAGGTGTAGGCCGCCACGGCGATAGGTCCGATGAGGTGCTTTGCAAGTTTGTTCGCAGTGAAGATGGAGGTCGGACCGTCGGCGCCGCCGATGATACCAATGGAGGCCGCTTCACCGAGAGTAAAGCCACCGAGGGCCACGGCGCAGAACATGGTCGCGAACACGCCGAACTGGGCGCCACCGCCGAGAAGCAGCGTACGCGGGTTGGCGATAAGCGGTCCGAAGTCCGTCATGGCACCCACACCCAAGAAGATGATGGGCGGGAAGAGTTCCAGGTGGATACCCTGGCTGATGTAGTAGTAGAGGCCGGCAGTCGGCGTGAACATACCTTCGATGCTCCAGCCGCCATCGTAGAACCCGGCGCTCGGGATATTCACCGCCAGTGCGCCGAGGGAAATCGGCAAGAGCAGCAGCGGCTCATACTTTTTGACAATCGCCAAGTACATCAGTACGAAACTCACGATCCACATAATCACCATGGGTCCGGTGACATATGCGAATCCGGTATCGCACGCGAACTCGACGACCGAATTTAAGAGTGAACTCATTTATCTGTACCTCTTAGGCGATGGTCATGAGGGTCTGGCCGTCGACGACGGTATCGGTTTCCTTGACGGAGATGGAGTTGACGGTGCCGGCGCACGGAGCGACGACCGGGTTTTCCATCTTGAGGGCTTCGATGATGGCCACTTCCTGGTTGGCTTCGACCTTGTCACCGACCTTGACCTTCAGCTTGAACACGGAACCGGCGAGCGGGCACTTTACTTCGGTACCACCGGCTGCGGCGGGAGCTGCGGCAGGAGCGGCAGCGGGGGCAGCGGCGACCGGGGCTGCCGGAGCGGCGGCGACGGCGGAATCAAGAACTTCTACTTCGACGTCGTAGGTCTTGCCTTCGAAACTGATACGGACTGTTTTCTTCATTTTGATTTTTCCTGGCTTATAAGCCTGTTAAGTTTTAAAAGTTGACCTTACTTGACAATCGTCCAAGCAGGGGAGTTAATGTTCTTGTAGGCGGTCACGCGGCAGGGCTGACCGATGGCCTGGGTCGCAGCGGCGGTCACCAGGGCAAGGAACGTATCGTTGCTCATGCCGGGGTGTTCTTCCAGGGCGGCCACGGCGGCAATGCCGAGGAAGGCCTGGAGCTGCTTGTTGGTGAAGCCCGGGTGGACGCTCTTCGCGTTCGGGTCCCAGTCGCAGTGGGCCGGGGCGATCGTCTTCGGAGCGGCGGCGGCAGCAGGAGCAGCCTTGACCGCGGGTGCCGGAGCCTTGATCTTGTTGAGGCCGAGCTTCGCCATGATGAAGTTCATAAGGTAGCAGAGCACCGTGAGGCCGATAATCACCACCATCACCACTATGAGGCCGGTAGCCTGGAATTCAACCAGGGAACCGATGCCGAAGGTGTCGGAATCGCCCTTGCAGCCCTGTTCGGTGGAGTATTCGCCCTTGCAGTAGGTGGACCCGAGCTTCGCCTTCGCGATGGGGAGGACCTTGTGGCCGGCGGCGTTCTCGATGGAATCGCGCACGTCGCGGGCAAGCACTGCCTGGTCGTAAGTCTTGTAGAGAACCGCATGGTTACCGCCGTGGGTTTCCACGATCTTGTAAACCATGTCATCGCTCATGCCCGGCATGGAAAGCTGCGCCTGGACCTGGGCTGCGTCGGAGGGGAGCATGAGCCCGAGCTGTTCGTCGAACTTGCCCTTCACCTTGGCAGCCGGTTCGCTTGCAACGATAGCCGGTTGCTGCACAGCTTCTTCGGCGACAGGGGCCGCGGCGGGGGCCGGGGCTACTGCGGAATCGGCTGCATTCTGTACTGTTTCATTCATATAGGAATGTGTCCATTTAATTAAGTGAACTGTTTGATAAAAATCAACGCGGGAAAAGATAGTTTTTTTAGAGAAACAAGAGTGGGCAGATTCTGAAAAACTACGGTTTCAGCAGCAGCTTGTTGTTTTTCTGGAGGCCCTCGTTATCGAAACGGACGGTCGGGTCCTTTCCGCCCCTGAAGGCATCCTCGCTCTCGTAGAGCGAAAGCGCCACGGAAACGCCCGGCAGGGTCGCAACGTTTTCCTCCCCCGCTGCAACTTTATATGTAAAGGAGAATTCCTGCGAACTTTCGTCCTTGAACGTCCCTTTGGGGATGCGGGAATACGCGCAGGGCGTAGCCCATGTTGTGCGCAGTGAGCGCATCCAGCAGTTCTTCAAGCCCGCTCCAGTCGTAGACATCCTTTGCCGGGTTCAGCTTGTTCCACTGCTGGTAGCCGGAACCGTAGGTAACGAGACCCATAACCACGGGAAGCAGCATAGCGGGCAATGCAAATCGTTTCATTTCAGCCTCTTGATGTCTAGCAGGTTTAGCCGGGGCAACCCATATATAAACATAAATATAACTTCGGCAAACACAGTTTGCCTCTATATTTTTTCAGGACTTGCCACCAGACCCCTTGCCACGATGCAAAATTTTTCTATAATTGAGCCCGTCGAAAGACCTTCGGATGATTAGCTCAGTTGGTAGAGCAGCTGACTCTTAATCAGCGGGTCGCAGGTTCGACCCCTGCATCATCCACGAAAACCTCTCCCCAGCGGAGAGGTTTTTCTTTTAGGCTTATTACCGAGCGGCACCCTTGTAGCGGATGGCGAGCATGGTGAGGTCATCGCTCTGTTCGGCACCGCACACAAAGTCCGCGACCGATTGCGACATGTTGTCGAGCAGTTGCTGCGGAGATTCCCCTCTAATTACACGGGCGACTCGCTCCCTGCCAAACAATGCATTTTCCGAATTCATCGCCTCGGTCAGCCCGTCGGTAAAGAGCATCACCATGTCGCCCGGAACAAGTTGAGTTTCCTGCTCCACATAGCGGGTTTCTTCCATCGCGCCGATAGGCAGGCTGGATTTCGCATTGAGTGTCCGGACAGATTTTCCCGCCACAACCAGCGGGTGTTCATGCCCCGCGTTGCAGTAGCGCAACATTCCTGTCGCAAGGTCGATAACGCCTACAAAGAGCGTGACGAACATGCCCGTCTCGTTCCCGCGACTTGCCTGCTTGTTCATGCTGTGCACGATACGCGACGGATCGTTCAGATGCGATGCGGCGGAACGGAATACCGCCTGCGTCATGGACATGAAGATAGCAGCCGGAATACCCTTGCCGCACACGTCACCGATACTGAAGAACAGCTTGCCGTCGCGTATAACGTAGTCATAAAGGTCGCCGCCCACCTGCTTTGCAGGCACGAGGCTCCCCGCAATTTCGAGACAATCGTCGACATAGGTCTTCCCGGGCAACATCGCCAGTTGGATGCGGCTCGCAATGTCCAGCTCCCTGTTCATGAATTCCTTTTCGGCGTTTGCGTCGTTCAGGCGGCGCGCACTCCGGATGCTCCTGTAAACGATGATCCCGAGAAGCAACAGTCCAAACAGCTGGAAGGCGACAACAGGCAACAGGGCGCGCTGCTGGTTTTCATAGAGTTGCACGGAGAGCGACGAAAGCTCGTGCATGGGGATATCCGCGCCGATGACGGCAACCGCATTCCCCTTGTCATCGCGCACGGCACGCGAGTACGTGGACATGAGGATAACGTAATAGCGGCTCATGTAGGGCTCGCTCCAGAATCCGTCACTGACGATGCCGTCGCGGTACCAGGAACGTTCCGTGTAGTCGAAACCTATGACGGTATCCGCGATGTTCCCGGTCGATTCGTCTACGAAGGTGAAGTACCCGTTGCGCACGCCGTCTTCGCCCACGCGGTGGGCAAAGTCGACACCCACGATTTCGGGATGTTCGCTCACGACTCTACGCAGGGCACGATGCAGGGAATCCTCCTGCCCCAGGGAAAGCAGGCGCTCCACCTCGGGCAATACGCCGGCAATGGCATCTTCCGCAATGCGCTTCACCTCGACGATATGGTTGGTGGCCTTCAGGTCGCGCTGCGCCATCTCTTCCACCTGCGAGGAGATGGCGTTCCTCATGGAAACATACTGCACGACAGCAGCAAGTTCCAGCACGACTGCAGCCGCGACAATCACTCCGATTCCCTGTAGCCTAGTTATCCGCGAAAAATTCATATGGCGCCGTTTTTTTTAATATATCTTTTTTACTGTCGCAGTTACATTATTCCCGTTTCGAGGCCCTTGACAGGGACATAGCGCACGGAACCGTCGGCAGAAATAATCATCGCGACACCCGCCATGTAGTTGACCCAGTGGTATTTTTCGTAGTAGCGCACGTTCGCATGCCCGTCGCTCGTGTACGCAAGGAGCGGGACCACCAGGTAGTCGTGCGTGCACATCACGTTCACGCGCTTCATGCTCCCGATGTTCGCAAGAATCTCGTCCTTGAGCAATTGCTCGCTGCGTGTTTCCAGGTCGTAGAATGCATCGGGATAGGCGCCCGTGAACCCGTACTTGGAATACACCACCCAGCCACCGCCATCGGATTTCACGTAGGCGTCCGCCTTGTCGGCATCCTTCACGTACCAGTCGCCATTCATGTAACTGAGCTGTTCGATGCTGTAGTTTGCCTGTCCCTTGCCCTGCGCAATGCCTTCGCAAGTCTCGTAGGTGCGCGTATAGCCCGAATACCCGAAGTAGAAATCCTCCGCCCCGGCTTTCGCGAGGCGCGCGCCCAGGTCGCGGGCATACTTTTTCCCGTTGTCAGTCAGGTGGCCACCCGGTCCCGTGTCGTTCGTGCGTTCGCTGTGCCGGATGATGAACACCACCTTCTCATCCGACTTGAGGTTCGCGTAAACCTGCACGAGGTCGGTAAAGCCGTCAGCCTCCTGCGGGGTCGCGACGCGCCACTTGCCCCCGTCGAATATGTAGTAGTTGTCGTGGTTCACGCGGCCTTCGCGAATTTCGCGGTCGTATTCGCCGGCACCGAATTCCGCGGTATCCTTCTCGATGGCATTCGCGACGCGCCACTGGAATCCGTTCGCATCGCAAATGAAGCGCACCTTCGAATGGTCCGCATGCTCGTAGTTGTTCGCAAAATAAACGCTCTGGCCCTGGTTCACGTACGTGACCTTCCCCGCATTCGAGGCGTCACACGGCTCAAAACCGTAGGCTATCGGAAAAAACTCGCGCATGTATCTTTCGAAGTAAGGGACGTTCCCGCCATAGAACGGGGCCGCGTTGTTGCGGACATCGTTATACTTCCAGCTGGAATCAAGCCCCACGACCCAGTCCGCAATCCTGATTTTCCAGTTCGGGTCGTTCCATACGCCATCCCCCTTCAGGTCCTCCCCCAGATTGCGGATAAAGTTCTGCGTCTCTTCTTTGCTAGCACGGTTCTGCACCATCGCCGAGATGGCAAGCATCACCGCGCCGGAATCGCTTGCAAGCTGCACGGAATCAATCCCGAAGGCGGCCGCCGCTTCGCGCTTCGCCTGCACATGCACCAGTTCCTCGGGAACATGGTTCATCAGGAGCTGTTCCACGCGCGGTTCAGACAACATGTCCAGAATGTCGACAGAGGTCGAGTCCTCCGCAGCCCGTTCCGCGAGAATTTCATAGACAAAGAGCGGGGCGTCAATTTTTTCGACAGTTTCATGGGAACCATTCTCACCGCCGGGCATAAAGCCGTTGCCGTCGCTACAGCCTACGGCAAGCACAACAGCCATTACGGCCGCCAAACATCCAACATACCACCTTTTCATATCCATCCGCACCTATTCTTTCTTCATTGTCCCCGCATCGAGCCCCTTCACCGCATAAATCCGGCGCTTCCCGTCGGGTTTTAGAACTATAGCAAAACCCGCAAGATAATTCAGCCACTTTTTCGACGTGTAATAATTCATGTCTATGCTGTTGTCCGAAACCAAGGCGACAACCGGAATAATAAGCAAGTCATGCGAAATAAATATCCCCACTCTTTTTCCGGATCGCTCGAATGCGGGAACAATGTTATCGTCCAGGTACTCGGCAACGCGCGGGGAGAGTTCGTAGAACGCGTCGGCATAGCGGCCATCGTAGAGCCACCTGGATGTCACCTTCCAGCTTCCGCCATGGTCATCCTTGTACTGATTGTAGAGGACCGTATCTTTCACGAACCACGAGCCGCCCAAAAATTCGAGCGTGTCGGCAAGCGTATCGGCCTGGCCTCGGCCCTTCGCGATGTTGTTGCAGGTCTGGTGCGTCCGCGTGGCGGGAGATGCCGCAAAATAAATATCAAAGTCGCCCTTGAGCTTTTCGCCAAACGACAGCGCCTGCTGCACCCCTTCGTCATTCAGGGGCCCTGTCGAAGAATAATCGCTGCCCCGTTCGGCATGGCGCAATACGGCAACAATCTTCTCGCCCTCGGCGAGGCTGTCCAGCACATTCCTGAGCGGGACAAAGGCGGTGACATGCGGTTCGACAACCTGAACGCTATCGACCACGCGAACACTATCCACAATGTTCACGCTGTCCTTGACATTGAGACTATCCACCACGTGCACGCTATCCCTGACCCGTACGCTATCGATCACGCGCACGCTATCGCGCAAGACAACGGAATCGCGGATGACAACCGAATCACGGATGACGACGGAGTCGCGCACCACGACAGAATCGCGAACAGTTTCTTTTACCTTGTCCGAAGAGACCTCCGACGCGCCGGTCGCATCGTCCTCGCACGAAACCAGGAACGGCGCAACGCATGCGACGGCGAGAGCTGCAAGCAGGTTCCTGAATTTCACGCACCACCCCCTTCGATGTTTACATCGTCATTGTCCCGGAAGAAAGCCCCTTGACCGGAACATAGCGCATCTTGCCGTCGGTGCCCATGATGATGGCGACACCCGCAAGGTAGTTGATCCAGCTCTTGGTATCGAAATAGCGCAAGTTCACCTTCTTGTCCGTGCAGTAGGCGGTAATCGGGGCGACAAACATGTCATGCGAAATCCAGACTCCCACGCGATTCACGCTTGCAAACCTCGGCTTCACGACGCCCGTGAGGAATTCCTCGCTACGCTTGTCGAAGTCGTAGAACGCATCGGCATAGGCGCCCTTGTAGGCGTATGCGGACGCCACAACCCAGCCGCCGCCATCGGAATTCTTGTAGCTGTCATACTTGGATTCGTCCTTCACGTACCATTCGCCATCCAGATCCTTGATGGTATCGGAAACAAACGGCGACACTCCCGCGCCAGACGCCACATTCTCGCAAGTCTCGTAGCTGCGCGTGTAGGTAGAATTCGCGAACACGATGGCATCGCCCTTGAGCTTCTCGCCCACGGTCTTCGCCTGTTTCTTGCCGTTATCCGTCAGGTGGCCCTTCTTGCCCGTATCGTCAGTACGTTCCGCATGGCGCAAGATAAAGATGACCTTTTCTCCCGGAGCAAGCGACGCGTACACATTCCCGATATCCTCGAATTCCATGATATCGTCACCGGTCGCCGCACGCCACTTGCCCTTACTTTGCTCATAAACGTAAAACTTATCCGCATTGATCTTTCCGGCCTTGATCTGTCCGTCGTAATCGCCCTTGCCAAAACCCACCGTATCCTTCTCGATATCGGTCGCCGCACGCCACCGGTGCGTCTCGGCATCGCAAATAAACCGGATGCGCGGGCCTTCGGGCTGTTCGTAATACGAAATGAAGTACTTGCTCAGGCTGTTGTTCACGTGTTTCACGGTCCCTGCCGTCATAGAGTTGCAGGCGCCGAACTGGTAGATGCCGGTCCAGAAATTGCGCAGGTGTTTCTCGAAGTCGGGGACATCGCCACGCTTCCAGCTAGCGATATTATTCCGGATAGTCGCATACGAGCCGCTCGTATCGAGCACCATGAGCCAGTCGGCGAGGTCCGCCTTCGCATTGTTGTCGTCCCAGTTGCCGTTGCCCTTGATGCGTTCGGCAATGCCCGAAGTGTACTGGAGCATGTCGTTGCCGGAGCCGTTCCTTTGCATCATGATGGAAACTGCAAGGAGCGCCGCGCTGTATTCATCGCCATCGAACAGGCTGATATCTTCGGCAAAGCGTCCGTCGGTCGTAACCGTAGACTGTTGCTGCTGCCCGTAGCCCCACGGGAACCCGTTGTTGCCACCGCCCGAAGAACCGCCAAGGTTTATCTCGAACGAAGAGAGGATTTCCTTCAGGGCCTGGGCCTTCACCGCACGGATCGGCTGGTTGTTGCCGCTATTCTCTACAAGCTTCAATACGCGCGGGGCTTCCATGTGAGTAAGCATGTTCACGTTCACCGTATCGCGGTCCGTCACGTCGACCACCGCCTTGAGCGTCACCATCTGCGACGAAAGCCCGCCGGTCAGTTCGTTATGGAAGTAGCCGTTCGCCTCCACGCGCAGGTACGGCGACACCAGGTCGACGCTGTCGAAACTGAAGTTGCCGCCAGCCTCGGTAATGCAGGTCTTGTGAATCTTCTTGGAATCGGCAAGCCTCTGCGTGCTGTCGAGTTCGATAATCTTGACCGACGCCCCGTAGCGGAACGGGCCCTTCTCCGCAAAGCCAACGATATGCGCTCCCGGCAAACGCACCGGCATCGTATCGAGCGCAGAGGTTCCACTACCGCCGCCATTGAAGAATCCCCACGGGTTCGACTGGCCCTGGCCGGAAGATTCCTCTTCTTCCTCTTCCGCACCCGGAGCCTCCAAGGTCAACACGCCATTGTGACAACCAATCTTGAAAAGCGACTCGACCGTCTCGGAGGGGAACCATTCCTTCTCAAGGCAGAAATAAAGGACATGTTCGCTCTCGACATAGAAGGACTCCCCTTCCTTATCGGGCGTGCAGGCGGGCAGGTCGTTCTTGCTCAGGACCGCAGTCGTATCTTCAATCAGGGAATCGCCCACCGCGGAGATGGGTTCAGCCTTCACGGAACTCGAGCTGGAACTGCCATGGTGGCCGCCATGCGAATGGCCACCGCTAGAAAGCGCAGCGGACCCGCTGGAAGGATCGTCCACAGAAGAACCTTCGGATGCCGGGTTGTCGGATCCACAAGATGCCAAAAAAAAGGCGATCAGTACAATAGGCCATATCGTCTTCATAATAATGAACAATAGTAATTTACAACCGGATTTCAACTACATGAAGGCAGAATCCAGGCCCTTGACGGGCACATAGCGCCTATTTCCGAGCTCGTCGACAATAATGGCTACTCCCGCGAGATAATTGAGCCACTTTCCGCCGTCGTACTTGCGGAGGTTCACCTTGAAATTCGTGCAGTAGGCGACCAGGGGAACCATCACCTTGTCATGCGAGCTGAGCATCACGAACCGCTGCGACGGGTCGTTGTACTTCGCGAGGAGCACATCCACAATCAGTTCCACGGAGCGTTCGTCCAGCTTGTAGAACGCGGCATTCTCGCCCGTCGTATAGGCTCCCGTGTAGGCATACTTGGAGGTCAGCTCCCAGCCGCCGCCACATTCGGATTTCGCCTTCTCGCTCGCCTCGTGGTTTTTCTCGTACCAGTTGTCGTTTAGTTCGGGGAAAGTATCACGTACGTCGGACTGCTGGCCCCGTCCCTTCGCTATGTATTCCACAGTCTGGTGGGCGCGCAGGAACTCGGAAGCCCCCAACAGGAAATCTTGCCTATGCTTCGTGAGCCGCTTGCCCAAATCGCGCGCCTGCTCCTTGCCGTCAGAAGTCAAAGTCCCGGAGATGCTCGTGTCGTCGCCACGCTTGCCGTGCCGAATCACGAAGATAACGCGCTCGTTGTCCTTGAGCCCGTCATAGACATCCTGGATGTCGACAAAGGTACTCGTCGCCGACATCTGGACAAAGTAAGAATCCTTTTCGAGTTCTGTCGAATGGCGCCATGCCTTTGTCGAAGCATCGTAGGTATAGAAGATGTTGCCGCTAAACGCTCCCGGGCGCACTTCGCCATCCGAGCCCGAACCGAGGGCAGACACGTCCTTCAAGGAATCGGAAGCAAGCCCTACGCCGCCCGCAATCTCGCAGACAAACCGGTCCGGAACTTTCGAGAAGTCCGATTCGTCCGCGACAAAGTAGCGGCTCGCGACATTCCCCACGTGGAGCATCGTCCCCGCATTTTCGCTACTGCACTCGGGAAGCCCGAGTTCCTTCTGGTAGAACAGGCGCAGGTACTTTTCGAAATCGGGAACAGACGGCGCCTGGGCAGAGAGCCACTTGCGGACACCGGCAAAGGCATCTTCCGCATCCGCACGCAAAGCCCAGTCGGCAGCTGCCGCACGTGCAGCCGAATCATTCCAGAGTCCGTCATCCGCGATGTCGTCCACGATATCCGCAAACGAAAACCCATCACCCACCACCACGCGCGAAGAAGCAAGCAGGTGGATGGCGAGGAAACGTGCAGCCACTTCCTCTTCCGGCAAGTCGGTAAAATCGTCCATGCGGAACGCGCGCAAGACCTCTGTTGACGCCTGCTCCATCGCCGTGGCCAGCGTCTGCCCCGCAGCGACAAGGGTTTCGGCACGCGAAAGTTCGGCCGTCGAAATAAAGTCTACGTTCACCGTATCGCTCGAAGACAAGTCACCCAACGCCGAAAGCGAAAGCCCTGCGACCTGCGCTCCCTGGAAATCGAGAGCGATACCATCGACCGTCACCCTGACATAGGGCTTCCAGTAAGTGATCGGTAAAAAAGCCTCGATAACGGAAGCACTTCCAGAATCCACCCCGTTCGAGGAGATGCCGCTTTGGGTATCCAGATATTCAATTCTCATCGAGGAGTTCGGAGTCAGGCCGAATAACGCGGACAAGCGCCCGTCAACAGCAAGACGGCTGAGATGATAGATAGAATCCGGATTCCTGACCCAATCCGTATCATGGGAAATGGAATCGGCCAGCTCAAGGGTATCGCCCGGCTTTAGGGAATCACCCGGCTGCGTGCCGATTACAGCACCCGAGGAAAATCCCCAATAATAGTACGACGAAGAAGAAAATGCTGTAGAAAAATCCCCTCCCTCCGGCGCGGCAGAAGAGGAGTCCGGAGTTTCGGCTCCAGTAGGCGACGCCTCGTCGCCACACGCGACAACCCCAAAAGTGAGCGCACATACGAGCGCCCACAAAAACGCAGAACTCTTTTCCTTTCGTGTACCCATCAAGACGCCCCATGAACGTATAAACGCGGAGTCACACACCCATCTTAAAGATATAATAATTTTCTTACATGCGGAAGATTTTTCCCGCAAATCGGGCATTCCAAGTGCGAATGATGCGGAAACGGAGCGTTTCCTAGAGCATTTTCCCGGTTTCGAGGAAGCGGTTGTGCATCTCGAAGGCGCGTTCGAGCGCGAGCGGCAGGTGCCTGCCCTTCGCATGCTTGAGGCCGTATTCCAGGAAATCGGTCAGCGGTTCGCGGAAGTCGGGGTGGGCGCAGTTCTTGATAATGAGCCGCGCGCGGTCTTCCGAGGCGAGTCCGCGGAGGTCGGCAAGTCCCTGCTCCGTCACGAAAATCTGCGTGTCGTGTTCCGTGTGGTCCACGTGGCTCACGTAGGGCACGATGCTACTGATGGCGCCGCCCTTCGCGACAGACGGCGTGAGGAAAAATCCGAGGGCGCAGTTGCGGGCAAAGTCCGCCGAGCCGCCGATGCCGTTCATCATCGCCGAGCCGCACACCAGGCTGCTGTTCACGTTCCCGAAGATATCGGCCTCGAGGGCGGTGTTCATCGAGATGACGCCCACGCGACGGATGATGTCGGGGCTGTTGCTCACTTCCTGCTGGCGGAGCACGAAATGCTTTTTCCAGTCGGCGGCGTTCTGCACGAACTCCTGCTGTGCGGCCTGCGAAAGCGTGAGCGCCGTGCCGGAAGCGACACCGAGCTTACCCTTCTTGAGTAGCGGAAGCACAGCCTCCTGGATGACTTCGGTAAACAGGTCGATGCGCCCGAGACGCTCGTCGTTCGCCATCGCGCACAGGACCGCATTCGCGACCTTCCCGACTCCACTCTGGTAGGCCATTCCCTTCGGGAGCCTGCCGTGCGATTCCTCGAACCGGATAAAATCGAGAATGCGTTCGCCGATATTGCGGGAAACGTCGTCGGGTTCTACAAACGGGGTCACCTCGTCGTAGGCATCGTTCTCGACGACTGCGATTACTTTATTTACATCAATCTTGACAAATTCACTACCCACGCGGTCGCCTGCGGAATAGACCGGCAGGGGTTTCGCATGCGGGGGCAGTTCCGGGAGGGCGTCGTCGTGCATGCCGACGCAGCTCTCGCCCAGGCGCGTGTTTAACTCCAGGATAATCTTCGGCGCCATGTCGAGGTAGCAGACCGAATTCCCCCCCGAGGTAGAAAGGCACACGCGGCCGTCGGGCAGTATAGCGCTCACCTCTATCACGGCGACAGTGGGCGCAGGAACTGCGCCCGTGCGCACAAGGTAGCCCATCTTGCCGAGGTGCGCGTCGATATAGCGGATGCTCCCGTCGTTGATGCCCTTGCGGAGGCTCGGGTTGCTCTGGTAGGGCATGCGCAGCTTGAGCGCACCTGCGCGGGAGAGCGCCCCGTCGCAGCTGTCGCCGGTCGAGGCGCCCGCATAGAGCGTCACCTGAAAGCTCTCGCCGGCGGCATGCAATTTTTCGGCGCGGGCCGCAAGCGCGAGGGGTACCGCCTTCGGGTAACCCGCGAGCGTAAAGCCCGAAACCCCGAGGATATCGCCATCCTGAATCATCGCCGCGGCATCTTCCGCGGAACACTTCTTGCCTTCAATCCAATTCATATTATCAACCATTTTGCATTCTAAAATCAAGTCTGAATCCTTCGCGCCCTTCGGCAAGCTCACTTCGGCCATGCTCAGTGCAGGCAGGGACCTCACAAGGTTGGTGAACCTGTCGAACCACGTATCACTTTCTAAAAACCCACTTCTTGTACAGCATAAAGCTAGCTAACACGTAGACCACGTTCGCGACAATGTTCGCGAAATACGTGGGCTTCATGAACTGCGAAATCCACACGGTAAACGACCTGCACCACTCAGCATTCTCGAGCAGGTACGAAGTTCCTTCGAGCGCCGCGAGATTGAGCGCGTAACTCAGCAAAAAGACAACGAGGAACCGCACGACTTCCGTTCGCTTGCGGTTGTTGCTCCTGAAATTCCAAATGCGGTTCATGAGGTAGCTGTTGATGCCGCCCGCGACAAACCCCAAAAAATTCGAGATTTCCTTGCCCCAGTCCAGCCACTGGTGCAGCACCCACACCACGGCAAGCGTGATGAGCGTGTTGACGATGCCAATGGCATTGTACTTGATGAAATGGAGCACAATTAAAATTTAACATTTTTAAGACACCCACCTAATTTTCAATTAGATGCATGCGCACACCTTCGGTGTGCATTAACGAAAAAAAGGCGTCCGCGGTTGCGGGCACCTTTTTTGAACTTATGTCAGCTGTCGATTACTCGAACGGAACAAGTTCCACGCGGCGGTTCTTGGCGCGATTCTTCTTGCTGTTGTTGTCAGCAATCGGCTTCTCGGAACCGTAACCCACAGCGCGGACGCGTTCGGCAGCGATACCCTTCTTGATGAAGTAGTTCGCAACCATGTCGGCGCGATCCTGAGAAATCTTCTTGTTGGTCTGTTCAGAACCGGTGTTGTCCGTGTGGCCCTGGACTTCGAGCTTCGCGGATTCGACCTTCTTCAAGAGCTTGACGATATCGTCGAGGATCTTGTAGCTCGCCTTGGTCAGCTTGGAGGAACCGGTCTTGAACTGGATACCCTTCTTGAGGAGTTCGAGGTCTTCCTTCTTGTTGACCGGGCAGCCCTTAGCGTCGATCTTCACGCCTTCGAGGGTGTTCGGGCACTTATCCTGGAAGTCGGCCACACCGTCCTTGTCGGAATCGAGCGGGCAACCCACGGAGTCGACCTGGGCGCCAGACGGAGTGTTTTCGCACTGGTCAATGCCATCGGCCACGCCATCCTTGTCGGTGTCGCTGCTGCAGCCCGTGGAGTCAACAGGCACGCCGGGCTTGGTGTTCGGGCACTTGTCGAGAGCATCCGGGATGCCGTCCTTGTCGTAGTCAAGCGGGCAGCCGGTGTTGTCGACCGTGTAGTTTTCCGGAGTTTCGGCACACTTGTCGAGGTAGTCAGGCACGCCATCCTTGTCAGCGTCGGCCGGGCAGCCAACGGTATCGACAGGCACGCCCTGCTTGGTGTTCGGGCACTTGTCCATAGCATCGGGGATACCGTCGTTGTCGAAGTCGCCTTCGCAGCCTTCGGAGTTCACCTGGGCACCCTGCTTGGTGTTCGGGCACTTGTCGAGGGCATCGGGCACGCCATCCTTGTCAGCGTCAGCCGGGCAGCCCACGGAGTCAACCGGGAGACCAGCCGGAGTGTTGAGGCACTTGTCGAGAGCATCCGGGATGCCGTCCTTGTCGTTGTCGACCGGGCAACCGGTAGAATCGACAGTGAAGCCAGCCGGAGTATCGGCACACTTGTCCATGTCGTCGGTCACGCCGTCCTTGTCGCTATCCTTCGGGCAACCCGTAGAATCGACAGGCACGCCCTGCTTGGTGTTCGGGCAGCGGTCGAAGGAATCTTCCACGCCGTCGCCGTCGAAGTCGCCTTCGCAGCCGTTGATGCCGACGTTAGCGCCTTCCTTGGTTTCGGGGCACTTGTCAAGACCGTCGTAAACGCCATCCTTGTCCGTATCGATCGGGCAGCCGACAGAGTCGATCGTTGCGCCTTCCGGAGTGCCGGGGCACTTGTCGAAGCCATCGAGAACGCCGTCCTTGTCGCCATCGAGCGGGCAACCAGTAGAATCAACAACAGCGCCAGAAGGTGTATGCGGGCACTTGTCGTTATTGTCGTTGATGCCGTCGCTGTCTTCATCCTTGTCCTTGCCGCCAAAGCGCCAGGTAAGGGCAGCAGTACCGGCAAAGCGCGGAGTCGGAACGTAGCCGTAGGTGACCTTGTTGCCGCGTTCATCGATGTAGCGGACCGTGAACTTCTCAACATCTTCCATCTCTTCCTTCCAATCGTAGCCGATGTTGGTAAGGGCGCGGACGGACATATCGAGACCCATGGCGAAGTCGATGTTCCAGGGCAGGTGGAAGCGGAGACCCGGAGTAACGATCATCGGGTCGGCCATCATGTCACGCGGGTAACCCGTCTTCTGCACGCGGTATTCGCCAGAGTATTCGACGAAGGCGTCCATCCAGGAGAGCGGGAGCCAGTTGATACCCGTACCGTAGACAAGCGTATTGGCCTGTCCGTCACCGGTCGCAAGCACGAAGCCCGCATGAGTGTTCCAACGGATGGGGATATTCTTCTTGGTGAGGTCCAAGGTGAATTCGAGAGTCGCGGCCATCGCAAACGCGTCGGCAGAGAACGGATGGGTGTAGCCTTCATCGTTCAGGTACCAGGCGTGACGCGGACGCGTACCCACGGAGTTTTCGCCAGTCGGGATGTAGAAGTCGAACATGGCGGCAAGGCCGAAGATGCTCTCGTCACTGAACGGGACGCCAGCCTTGAACCAGAGGTCAAGGTCGCCACGGCTCGTGGTCCACATGTCATAGTAACCGGACGGGCCTTCGTCGTCGTTGGCGTGGTCGTAGTAGAGCGGGAGGCTCACACCGACATCCAAGAAGTCGAGAAGACCGATTGCCGCATTGAAGTTACCGGCGAGAGTCCAGTCCCAGCGATTTAAGGTATAGGTCTTGCCCTTGGAGGTGTACTGACCACCGCGAGTAAGGGACCAGTTATCCAGAGTAATGTCACCACCCGTGCCAATGACAAAATTCCACTGGCCGAGGGTTCTGGCATTATGCTGGTGGATACCGTCAGACCCACCCATCAACCCGCTTTGGGCGAAGGCGAGACTACCGGCTAGTAGTGAAAGAGCGATTGCTTTTTTCATCTATTCTCCTTATTGTGTTGTTAATACTTCTTGTAGCCATAGTAGCCGTAGTAGCCACCATAACCGTAACCCGAATGACGTTCGCACTTGTTGAACACGAAGGCCTTGGGCAAAGGTGTTTCGGTACTGCGGTCGAAGGTAGAGAGCGCTTCCTGGATGTTATCCATGCTATGCGCCGACTGCTTCAGCACGCACAAAAGGTAATCCGCATATTTTTCGACCAGGAGCGCATCGCTGCACTGGAATATAGGCGGGGTATCAAGAATAATCAGGTCGTACTTTTTACGGAACGTGTCGAGGAACGTACCGAAGCGGTTCTTGTTCAAGAGGTCGCCCGGGTTCACCACGCGCTTGCCCGAACCGATGATGTGGTAGTTCTCGCTAACCATCTCGATGTACTCGTCATCGAACTTTTCGGCACGGAGCATTTCGCAGAGGCCCTTGTGGCCCTTCTTGAACATGCGGCCACGGCGCAGGTCCATATCCACAAGCAAAACCTTCTTGCCCGACATAGCAAAGGAGCATGCGAGGTTCGTCGAGACGAACGACTTGCCCACGCCCTCTATGAGGCCCGATACCATAAGGACCTTCTTGCCGTCGGCAAAGAGCGAGAACTCGAGCGCCGTCCTGAGTGCGCGGACCGCCTCAGCAAACGGTTCGTCGGGCTTTTCGTGCACGACCGGATCGAGCACGTTGTTCTCGGTGCCCTTGCCGAGCATCGGAAGCTTTCCGTACACGCCGATACCCGTAGCCTGCTCGACCTCGGTACTGCTCGCGACACCGTTATGCGACATGCGGCGCACGAGCACGATGGCACAGCCAAGGAGGAGGAACGCCAAGGCGACACCGCCAAAAATCAGCTTGCGGTTCGGCTTCGCGGGCTTTATGGGCACGTAGGCCTGGTCCACGATACGCACGTTTCCGACTTCACCCGCCTGCACCACGCGGAGCTGCTGGATATTGTTCAGGAGGTTCGTGTAAAGCTTGTTGTTGACTTCCACTTCCTCTTGCAGGGAGAGGAATTCCTGCTGGGTCTTGGGGAGCTTGTCCGCCGCCTTCTTCTGCTTCGCAAGTTCGCCGTAGAGCCTAGCCTGCTGCTGCTCGATGGTACGGACCGTCGGGTGTTCCGCCTGGAACAGGCGCAGGGCTTCCTGCTTCTTCTGTTCAAGTTCGAGCAGGCGCTGCTGGAGGCTCACGTCCTTTTCGAGGTGTACGCGCGTTTCACCCGAAAGGTCGATAGTCCCGTTCGCATTGCGGAACGAGGTAAGCTTCTGTTCGGAAGAATCGAGCTTTGCCTTAACGCTGGGGAGCTGTTCCTCGAGGAAGTCGAGGGTTTTCTTCGCCTCGGCGCTACGCATTTCGATATTCTGCTTGAGGTAGGTATTCGCGATGGAATTCAGGATATCCGCCACGCGGTCCGGGTAGGCGTGCTGCATCGAGACGCGGATAATCCCGGAATTCTTGCCCTCTTCCGAGACGCTCAGGCCACCCAGGAGACCGGCAACCGCCATCTGAGGATGGGTCGCACCCAGGAGGAAGGTCTGGCCCGGACGGGCCTTCATGGACCGCACGCAAATGGCAAGCGTATCGCCCGCATAGGGCTGACGATAGGTTTCCCCGACCTCGCCCTTCAGTAACACGGCATCGTCCTCGCCCAGGAGTTCGAACTTGGTGGAATCGGGCAGCACACGGGCCTTGATCTTGATTTTCGCCTCGGATACGGCACGCGGGATGCTCAGGAACTCGAGGTCCATGCGGCCTTCCCTGTGCAAAAGGCGGTCCACCTTGTCGAGCGGCACTGCCGAATAGCACAGGCGCTGCTCATCGACAACCGTAGAGAGCACCATGCGGCTCTTGATGAGTTGCATTTCTGCTTCGGAGGGGGTAGATACATCCAGGAGGGCACCCATTTCGCCAAGCGCCTTGGACGACTTGTTGCCCTTAACATCCACCTGCAGAAGGATATCGCTCTTGTACGCGGGACGCATCCACATGGAAGCAACGCCACCTGCAAAAAGCCCCAAAACAAGGAAAATCGTCAAGAACTTCCACTTGCTCTTCAAGAACACCAGAATTTCGAGAATGTCGATCTCGTCATCTTCCGGTTTCGCAGTAGCGCCTTGCGGTACCTTATTATCCATCAAAAAATCTCCAAGTCATTATCAAACGTCAAGATACGTTCAACGAGGGAAAAATACATTATTATTACAAAAGCTAGCAAAAAAAGAAATAGTGACGAAAATCACCCCGGCTTTTGGGCCAGTTTTTCGCCACACATCAACCATAAATATATTATCTTCTACCCCCCGTGCAACGGAAATATGCGTCAAGACATCTAAAATGACGAAAATGAGTGAAAAAAGCCCCATACTTTCGATACAGGACATCCGTCGCGACTTCAAGATGGGCGACGAGACCGTACATGCGCTGCGCGGTGTAAACTTTAATATACATCCAGGCGAGTTCGTGACCATCATGGGGACCAGCGGATCGGGCAAGTCGACGATGCTCAACATACTCGGGTGCATGGACCGTCCCACCTCCGGGCACTACATACTGGACGGCGAGCATACCGAAAAGCTCAAGCGCGACGCGCTCGCACGCATAAGGAGCAAGAAAATCGGGTTCGTGTTCCAGAGCTACAACCTGCTGAACCGCACGACCGCCATCGAGAACGTGGAACTGCCGCTCCTGTACAATTCGGGAGTGAGCGCATCCGAAAGAAGGCGCCGCGCCATCGAGGCCCTGGAAAGGGTCGGGCTTGCCGAACGCATGAACCATGTGCCGAACCAGCTTTCGGGCGGCCAACAGCAGCGTGTCGCCATCGCGCGCGCACTCGTGAACGACCCGGTCATCATCCTCGCCGACGAGGCCACCGGGAACCTCGACACGCGCACGAGCTACGAAATCATGATGATTTTCCAGGAACTCAACCGCCAGGGGAAAACCATCGCCTTCGTAACGCACGAGCCCGACATCGCGACCTTCAGCGGGCGCACCATCACGCTCCGTGACGGACTCATCAAGAAGGACGTAATCAACGAGAACGTGCAGGACGCGAAAGCCGCCTTCGAGGCCCTGCCGCCACCGGAAATGATTGATGATTGATGATGGATGATGGATGATTGATGGTTGATGATGGATAATTGAAGATGGCTCCACTTACCTTGGCAAAAATCGCTCTCCGCGCACTGTTGCGCAACCGCATGCGCACCTTCCTCTCGGTGCTCGGCATCGTCATCGGTGTCGCGGCCGTCATCACCATGGTCGCGATGGGCGAAGGTTCGCGCATTTCCATCAAGGAACAGATGACAGCAATGGGTTCGAACGCCGTCATCATCATGCCGAACCGTGACAGGCGCGGCGGCGTGCAGATGGAATCTTCCGAAATGCTCGAGGAAGCCGACCTAATCGCCATCCGCGAGCAGGCGACCTACATCGACGGGGTATCCCCGATGGTCACGGTCGGCGGGCAGGCGATTGTAGGCAACAACAACTCCCCCACCACCCTGAGCGGCGTATCGGCAGACTACCTCAAGATACGCAACTACGAAATCGAGGACGGGGTCATGTTCGACGACGAGGCCGACCGCATGGCAAAGGTATGCGTCATCGGGCAGTCCGTCGTAAAGAACCTCTTCCCCGACGAGGACCCCATCGGAAAGACAATCCGCTACAAGAGCATCCCGCTAAAGGTCATCGGCACCCTGAAATCAAAGGGCTCCGGCGATTTTGGACAAGATAATGACGACGTGATATTCACTCCGTACCAGACCGTGATGCGAAGGTTTTCGGCGACAACAAATATCCGGCAAATCTACGCGAACTCCATCGGCGAAGGCTACGCCGACAAGGCGACCGAAGAAATCATGGGCATATTGAAAGAGCGTCGCGGCTGGACCAGGCCCACGGACCCGTTCCGGATCTTCACGCAGGAGGAAATGATACAGACCATCACGAGCACCTCCGACCTGATTTCGCTCGTGCTCACCATCATCGCGGGAATCAGCTTGTTCGTAGGCGGCATCGGGATCATGAACATCATGTATGTTTCCGTGACCGAACGCACCAAGGAAATCGGGCTACGCATGGCTATCGGCGCGCGCGGCCGCGACATCATGTTCCAGTTCCTGTTTGAATCCGTCATCATCAGCCTCCTGGGGGGCATCATCGGGATTGCGCTCGGCATCGCCGCCTCCGAAGTCGTGAAGAACTTTTTCAACATGCCCATGAGCGTCTCCATCACGAGCGTCATCGTGAGCTTCGGCGTATGCTTTGTCACCGGGGTATTCTTCGGCTGGTACCCTGCAAGGAAGGCGAGCAGGCTCGACCCCATCGAAGCCTTGAGATTCGAATAGGCCCCTGTCCTTTTTCCGTTTTTTCTTGTATATTTAGGGCATGGACCTGCTTGAATTCTTAAAACCGATGCCGGTCGTGGGCATTCTCCGCGACATTCCCAAGGGTGCCGAAGAGGCATGTGCAAAGACAGCCGCAAATTGCGGGCTCAAGGCCATCGAAGTGACAATGAACACGGAAGGCGCCACGGACATCATCGCAAAGCTGAAGGCATGCGCAAAGCCCTACGGCATCACCGTCGGAGCGGGCACCGTCCGGCACGGGAGCGACCTCGAGAAGGCGCTTGCCGCAGGAGCAGAATTCATCGTCACGCCCAACACCCGAAACGAAATCATCCGTCTCTCGTGCACGGCGGGCGTCCCCATCATTCCAGGTGCGCTCACGCCGACCGAAGTGCAAAAGGCATTTGACCTCGGTGCTTCCGCCGTCAAGATTTTTCCCGTAAACTGCGTCGGCGGGCCCGAATACATCAAGGCCCTGCGCGGCCCCTTCCGCGACATCCCGCTCATGGCATGCGGCGGAGTAAACGCGGATAACGTCCAAAATTACTTCAAGGCGGGAAGCAACCTCGTATCGTTCGGGGCCAGCATCTTCAATGTCCAGCTGATGCAACAGGGCGACTGGGCTACGATTGCAGACAAGCTAAGGAAACTGCTTGATGCCGCCAGCACCCGCGGCTAGTCACTTCCGCATTTTCTTCTTGCATTCATACATCGCGGAATCCGCGCTGTGGAGCATTTCGTCCATTTCGCGGTAGTCGTCGCTGGAATGTGCAACACCGTAGGCAAAGGATGCGCTCTTGTCCACAATCGTCACCGCCTTCACGGCTTCCTGCATACGTTCGGCGCAGATGAAGGCCCCGCGCTTGTCGGTATCGGGGCAAAGCACCATGAATTCATCTCCGCCCATGCGGAACAGCATGTCCGATTCGCGCAGGAGCTTCTTGCATGCGCTCACCACGGCACGGAGCAAGAGGTCGCCCGCCTGGTGGCCATAGTCGTCGTTGATCTGCTTCAAGCCGTTCAGGTCGAAATAGATCAGCGAAAAATGAGTCCCATAGCGCTTGCTGCGTGCGAACCATTCGCGCAGGGAATACATCCCGTGGCGGCGGTTGTAGGCGCCCGTCAAGTCGTCGGTCAGGGAAATATCGCGCAGGTAGCGCAGGGAACGCGAAAGCCGGATATGCACATTTACGCGCGCAAGCAGGATATCGGTAATCGACGTCTTGGAAACAAAGTCCGATGCACCCGCATGGAACCCCTTGGTAATGCTATCGCTGTCTTCCCGGCTCGTGAGGAAGATGATGGGGAGGTCGTCGAGCGCATAGCGCTGGCGAATGCGCAAACACACCTCGTAGCCGTTGAGACTCGGCATGTTGATATCGAGCAGCACGAGGTCCACCCTCTCCTTGTCGAGGTAATCCAGGGCCTCCTCGCCGGAGTTGCACGTCGCCACGTTATAACCCACCTGCGTCAAAAGCTCCTGCATCTGCTGGAGCGTCTCCGCACTGTCATCCACTATGAGAATCTTTTCTTCGAGCATAATCCTGGACTCCTTTTCCCCTAATCTATATTCTTGAGCCGACAAACGCCACTGCGACAACTCCGATTGGCCAAGAAGATGCCCTTTAGGGCCATTAAAACTAGAGGAATTCGAGTTTCGGGGCGCTCTCGACGATTCCCTTTCGGGCGGCGAGGTCAAAAAACAGGGAAAGCGATTCCTTGCGCTCGTCGGTAAAACGGTAGTCGAGCACCCTGTAATAATCTTCCAGGACCCCGCGCGGGAGGTCGACCGGGTACCTGGCAAGCCAGCGATCGAGCGCGCCCGAGACATCGGCCCGGAAGCTCTCGATTCCCGCTTCCGTCTGCCGCAGGTAGCTTTCGAGCAGCGGTCTCAACTGCGGCGCGAGCGCAGCCTTCGAGATGACCCATGCGCCAAACACGAACGGGAGTCCCTGCCATTCCTGCCAGAGCGTTCCGAGGTCGTAGCTGTAGGGGAAACGGCCGCGGGCGTTCTCTTCGAGCGCGAGGTCGCCAATCAAAAGGCAGGCATCGTCCGAGGCCTCTGCCGAAAGGCCTTCGCAGTAGAACGGCGAAACCCCATAGCGCATTTCGAGGAGAATCCGCAGGAGCGCGACAGAGGTCCTGCTCTGCGATGTAAGACGGACGTTACGGCCACCGAGATTCTCTATCGGGAAATGCGAAAAGAGCTTGACCGAGCGGACCTCGAAGGAGCACGACGTGCAAAGCGACGACGAAAGCACGAACGCCCCGGGTTTCTGCGCAAACGTAATCGACGATGCGGGAGAAAGATGGATCGTCCCTTCCTTGAGTGCCGCGCTATGGGCACTCGGCGGGCCGTCCACGAACTTCACTCCGGCACATTCATCTTCGCGTCCGAGAAATTCATGGAAAAACGGTGCACATACCAAAAAAGGGATTCGTCCAACCTGAAGGGGCATGTAAAAAAATTAACTTTTATGCGGGGCCTCCTGCAAGGCCGCAAATACAAATCAACCGACAATAAGAGATGGCTAAGGTATAATGGCTGTATTTCGCGTGAAGAAAACATCTGTGGGTGCAGACGAGAAAAGCATCGTGTTCAAAGGCAAGATTCTCGAGGGGCCCATCAGCAAAGGCATGACCATTGAAATCCCGATTACCCCGGATATCAAGATTCCGGTGAAGATTTACGACGTAGTCCAGTTCGAAAACCAGAAGGACGAAGACAAGAAGGTCGGCCTCGTCGCCGATTTCTACGACCTTCCCGAAGACATGGAAGTCATCCTCGGGCTGAACATCGCGAACGAAGATTTGAACATCATCAACTAACCCTCAACTCATAGGACGACAAAACCATGAAAAAGGAAAGACTGCGCGGAGTGAATTTGGGTGGCTGGTTCAGTCAGGTCGACTGCATCCAGGAAAAAGACCCCGTCGGTTTCCCCGGGGTCGTCCAGCACATCAGAACCTTCCTCGACAAGAGCGATTTCAAGCGCATCCGCGAGGCGGGGTTCAACCACGTGCGACTGCCCGTGGACTACTTTAACTTGTTCAAAGGCGAGAACGACACGCCCGACGAGGAGGTCTTCGGGCTACTCGACAAGGCGCTCAAGGAAATCCAGGAATCGGACCTCGACGTCATTCTCGACCTGCACAAGTGCCCGGGTCACGATTTCCACTTGGGCTGCTCGACGGAACAGGCGTTCTTCGCCGACCCCGCCGCACGCAAGCGCGCCTGCAACATCTGGGCGTTCATGGGCGAACGCTACAGCGGCGAGCCCCGCGTGATGATGGAACTTCTGAACGAACCTGCCGGCAGCGACTCGAAGGTTTGGGACAAGGTAAAGGACGAACTCTTCTGGGCTATCCGCAAGCACGCCCCGAAAAACACGATTGTCGTGGGCAGCAACAAATGGAACAGCGCGAAGGAATTCGAGTTCCTTACGCCGCTCGACGACGACAACGCCATCTACAGTTTCCATACCTACACGCCCGTGACGTTCACGCACCAGGGCGCCGCATGGATCAGCGACCCGTTCTTCCACATCGAACGCCCGTGGCCCGGCGACTATGCCGCCCCGACGGGAGATGCAGAAACGCGCCTAAACGTGGAGTACGGCAAGTGGGACAAGGCGAGACTCCAGGCAAGCATCCAGAACGCGCTCGACTTCCGCGCGAAATATGACCTGCCGGTAAGCTGCAACGAGTTCGGCGTGTACGTGCAGGTGCCACGCCAGTACCAGATCGCATGGATGCGCGACTTCCTCGACATCCTGCGAGCAGCCGACGTGGGGTTCAGCTACTGGAACTACAAGAATCTCGACTTCGGGCTCGTATCGAAGGGCGAATCGCTGCACGAGAGCCTCCCGCAGTACAACAACCCCGAAAGGCTCGACCGCGAACTGATGGACATGCTCGCGAAGGGCTAGTTCCGGCCGATCGAACTGCAGACGAAGGCAACCCGCATGACAACAGGATTCATCAACAAGCTGGAATCGTTCGGCTCGGTCGACGGGCCGGGCATCCGCTTCGTTGTGTTCTTGCAGGGTTGCCCGATGCGCTGCAAGTTCTGCCACAACCCCGAAACGTGGGGCTTCGGCAAAGTAAACGGCGCCATTGAAATGACCGCCCAGGAACTGTTCGAAAAAGCGCTCCGCTACAGGACATACTGGGGCAAGGACGGCGGCATTACCGTCAGCGGCGGCGAACCACTCGCACAACTTGATTTCATGGTGGAGTTCTTCGAGCTTGCGAAAGCATCCGGAGTCCACACATGCATCGACACGAGCGGAGTCACGTTCAGGCGTTCCGGCGAAGCGTTCGCAAAAATCGAGCGCCTGATGCAGGTGACCGACCTGCTTCTCGTGGACATCAAGCACATAGACAACGTTGTCCATAAAGAACTCACCGGACACGGAAACGAAAACATCATCGACTTTTTCCGCTACCTGGACGAAATCCACAAGCCCATCTGGATTAGGCACGTGCTTGTACCCGGAATAAGCGACGACGACGGCGCATTGACCCGCACCCGCGAATTCATTGGCACGCTCCATAACGTGGAACGCATCGACGTGCTACCCTACCACGCCCTCGCACTGGGCAAATACGCCGAACTCGGCATCGACTATGCACTCAAGGACACGCAGTCGCCCACGGCAGAGCGAGTCGCCAACGCCAACGCCCTCCTCGAAACCGAAAAGTACACCCGCTGGAAAAAGCAGTAATTTAGCGCCAGTGAAGCCATTTCGTCAAAGGAATGGCAACAATAAAATTGAAAATAAAATAAATTACGAAAACCCGAGGAAGTTCGCTTTCCGGAAGCGGCATCGTTGCACCGCCTCTCAATCCATACCCCACACCCTCTTGATCCATAATCACAAACATCACACTCATGAAAAGTGCGAACACAAAGCACTTGATAAAATTTTTTATAAAGTCTTTTGATTTCTGTGTCATCGTGGCGATCTAAAACTAATATTTCGTCTTAATACAACAAACAAAATATCGCACAAAACCGAGCGAGACAAAACCATTATCCATAGCCGAGATTTCGTCTAAAGCCTAGCAAGAGCAGGAACAACTCCGCGTAGCGTACTAAAATGTACGTGAGCGGAGTTGTGACGAACTATTGCGACGGCTTCTTAGCCTTTAATCGCGTCGCCCATCGAGAACATCGGCATATACATAGCAATGAGGAGGCCACCGACCGCGCCACCGAGGAACACGATAATCAAGGGTTCGATCATGCTCACGACGGCATCCACTGCGGCATCCACTTCTTCGTCATAGAAGTCAGCTAGCTTCAAAAGCATGCCGCCCAGGTTACCGGTCTTCTCGCCCACGCCAGTCATCTGGATCACCATGGGAGGGAAAATGCCCACTTCGGCCATCGGGTCCGCGATGCTCTTACCGCCGGCGATACCTATCGAAATCCTTCCGATTGCCTTTTCGACGACCTTGTTGCCAGCCGTGGACGCAACCACCTTCAAGGCATCCATCACGCTCACACCCGCATTCAAAAGCGTACCGAGCGTTCTGGAGAAACTCGCCGTAGACGACTTTATCTGCAAGTCACCTATCTTCGGAACCTTCAAAAGGAACTTGTCAAATGCGAACTGCGCGGCAGGAATCTTCATCACGAGTTTCCAGCCGATAATCAGTGCGATGAGCCCGAGGAAGAGGAAGCCACCGTTGTTGAGCAAGAAGTCGGAAATGTTCATCACGACCTGCGTCGGGGCAGGGAGTTCGGCATCCAAGGCAGCGAACTGTTCGGCAAACGTCGGCACCACGAAAGTCATAAGCGCGATCACCACGACGATACCCACGATGATAACCATCACCGGGTAAGTAAGCGCCTTCTTCACCTTGCGCTTCAGTCGCATGCTGTTTTCCATCGTCTCAGCCAGACGCGCAAGAATCCCTTCAAGGATACCGCCCGCTTCGCCAGCCGCCACCATGTTGCAGTAGAGGGAGTCAAACACCTTCGGGTGCTGAGCCAAGGCATCGGCCAAGGACGAACCGCCGTTGATGGACTGGGTCACCTTGTGAATCACATCCTTCAATGCGGGGTTCTCGCACTGCTCTTCCAGAATGTTCAAGCACTGCAGCATCGGAAGACCGGCAGAGCACATGGAAGAGAACATACGCGTAAAGCGGGTCAAGTCCTCATGCTTGATTCCGTTGCCGATGTTAATCTTGATTTCCATCGGCTTTTTCTTCAGCTTCACAATCGTGAGGCGGCGGCGCATGAGGAGCGCTTCGGCCTCGGCCTTGTCCTTCGCTTCGAGAGTTCCCTCAAAGTTGTTGCCCTGTGCGTTTTGCGCCTTGTACAGGAATTCTGCCATAAGTTAGACTCCTTCCTTCACGAACAACTGTTCCAGCTGGTCCGGGCTCGGAGAACGGGCGAGCGCCTCGAAACGGTCAACCTTGCGGTTTTTCACCAGTTCGCAAAGGCACATGTTCATCGTATTCATGCCGAACTTCTGGCCAATTTCGATCATGGATTCAATCTGGTGCACCTTGTCGTCGCGAATAAGCGCACGGATACCCGGAGTCACGTTCATGACTTCGTAGGCCATCACGCGGCCGCCGCCAATTTTCGGGATAAGCGTCTGGCATATCACGCCCTGAAGCACGAACGAGAGCTGCGTACGCACGGTCTGCTGTTCACCCTTCGGGAAGGCGTCAATGATACGGTTGATCGTCTGCACGCAGGAGTTGGTATGCAATGTCGCGAAGGCCAAGTGACCGGTTTCCGCAATCGTCAAGGCGCAGCGCATGGTCTCGTTATCGCGCATTTCGCCGATGAGCACCACGTCCGGGTCCTGACGGAGGGCCATCTTCAGGGCCATCGCGAAGCTGTTCGTGTCGCTACCGACTTCGCGCTGGTTGATCATGCATCCCTGGTGCTTGTGCAAGAATTCAATCGGGTCTTCTACGGTCAGGATATGGTCGTGACGTTCCTTGTTGATCTTGTCAATCATGGCAGCGAGCGTCGTCGACTTACCGGAACCGGTAGCACCCGTCACCAGCACGAGGCCGGAGGGTCGGGTCGTGAATTCGGCCATGATCTTCGGGAGGCCAAGTTCCTTGAAAGTCTTGATTTCAAGCGGAATGATACGGAGGGCAAGCGCCACGCAACCGCGCTGCAGGTAAGCGTTCGCACGGAAACGCGCCAGGTTCGCGATACCGAAAGAGAAGTCGCATTCCTTGTTCTGTTCGAACGACTTTTTCTGGAGTTCGTTCATCAGGCTATACGTCATGCGCATGGTCTCGTCCGGTTTCAGCTTGTCCTCGCCGATGGGGGTAAGCTTGCCGGAAAGACGGACGAGCGGAGGGGAACCTGCGGTTATATGCAAGTCAGAAGCCCCGCGTTTAACCATTTCAGAAAGAAGATCTTGAATATTATACGCCATATCAAAGAATATAACTTAAAACTGCGCCAAAAAAAAATAAATTCTTTATGGATATGCAGATTAAATCCTATAAAACTGCCGGAATTCTGGCCTTGATCGCCATTTTGTGCGCCATTTTCCTTGCCTACAGGGAAAACGTGAAGCCTTTCCAGCAGATGCCCGATTCCATCGAGAACTTCGACGCAATCAGCATCGACGGCGGGAAAACCACGTTCCAGGCAGAAAAGGGCAAGGCGACACTCATCGTGCTCAGCGCTAGCTGGTGCCCCGCATGCATCGCCGAGCTGCCGACGCTGAAAAAACTGCATGACGAATTTTTCGACGACGGCTTCCGCATCCTCATGGTAAACGAAGACGACAACATAAAAATTGCCTCCCGGTTCAAGAAGAAGTACGACATGCCATGGGTCATGGTGCACTGGAACTACGACCTCATGAACATGCTCGGCAACCCGCGGGTCATCCCGGTAAGCTACCTTCTGGATGAAAAAGGCGGCATCGACTACATCGAAGCGGGAATCATCGAAGAACACCGCATGAGGCGCGCGATAAAGGCGCTTGTCAAATAAGACGCATCAGGCAATCGGGCTCGGGAACAGGATCACATCCTTGATTTCTTTTTTGCCGAGGGCAAGCATAAACAAGCGGTCAAGCCCGAGCGCCACGCCCGAGCAGGCCGGCATCCCGGATTCCAGGGCGGACAAGAAATTTTCATCGACAGGCGGAAGCGGTTTCCCCATCTGGCGGCGGATGTCGAGATCCGACTCAAAACGTCGACGCTGTTCGGCAGCATCGGTAAGTTCCGTATAGCCGTTGCAGAGTTCCACGTTATCCATGAAGAGTTCGAAACGGCGCGCCCAGGTGTGGCCATCTTCCCCGACAAACGTCTGCGCAAGCGCGGCCTGCGACTGCGGGTAGTCGAGGATGAATTCGGGGCCGTTTTTCGCAAGGGCAGGTTCCACCATGAAGACCATCATGTAATCCCACCAGTCTTCGCGGGCCATCCGTTCCGGGCCTTCGGGAACGGGCACGCCGCCGGATTCGCACGCCCGAACAAAGTTGTCCAAATCCTCGCAGAACGGGTCCACGCCCGCATAATTCTTGAACGCGTCTATCCAGCGCGTACGGCGTGCGTTAATGGGCTTGCCAATAATTTCGGACACAAGCGCTTCCACCTCGTCCATCAGTTTCTCCTGCGGCATGCCGACGCGATACCACTCCACCATGCTGAACTCGTTGTTGTGGTGGCTTCCGAATTCATCCTTGCGGAAGGACTTGGTTATCTGGAATATGTCCCCGAAACCGGACGCCAGCAGGCGCTTCATGTGGAATTCGGGACTCGTCATGAGGAAGCGCGCCGGCCGACCGTTCACCTCGAAATAATCGAGCTGGGGGTCGGTACCGCCCGCATTCGAGAGCACGGGAGTCTCGACTTCAAGCACGCCGCGGCTTTCAAAGAAGGCGCGCACCTTGCCCATCAAGGCTTGGCGCCTTATCCAGGAATCACGATTGCAAGTAGGAGCGAAGGACATGGAGAGCTCCTTCATCATCCATCAATCATCATTTATTCATCACGCAACGCACGGAAAGCCAGAAGTCCTTGTCGGCAGGCATCGACGTCACGTTCTTATCGGAGCTGAACATCGACTTCGCAAGGCCGCGGCCGTCCGCAAGCTGCTTCTCGGTCCAGAAGTAGGCCCCTTCACCCTGGATAACGAAGTTCATGTTCTTGTTAGCATAGCCGCCGAACAGCGCGGTAAACGCATAATCGTCGCTGCCGTTGCTGCGGAGCTTCTCGGCAGCCACGTCCGTGCCGCCAGCGAACGCTTCGAGGGACTTCCAGTCTTCTTCCGTCGAGAGATGGGTACCTTCGGGACAAGCGACCTTGGCGGCTCCCTGCGTATAGAGCTTGCCATAGGCCTTGCAGTTGTCTTCCTCGCGTTCATAGCAAACGGAGCTGCCTTCCATGGCGAAATTCAGGTTCTGGACAAACCACTTGGTTCCACCAATATCCTTGACCCTATATTTCTGATTGTCGCGAGGGTCTACAAATTCTTCGAACACCGGGCAGCGGGAACCATGTCCCTTCGTCGCAAGGATTGTTTCCACTTCGGACGGCCAAACCGCACAGAAGCGGAAAAGTTCGCTGCCAGGAAGCGGAGTCCCTGCAGCCTTGTGGCTTTCAACCCAGCGGCTCACGTAACCAAGACCGATAACAGCCGTATCCGGAATCGAGAGCGCCTTTGCGCTATTCTGCATAATCGTCGCAAAGCGGCCCGCTACAGATTTCGGAGATTTCCAGAAGGCCTCCGGCAATCCCTTGCGGAGCTTTTCGAACAAGGGAGACGGACGCGGAGCGTTGATAGTCGTGTCGGAAACAAAGCGTTCCGGCTTGGTTTCGCACAGGGCCTCGCGTGCGGCATCGAGCGTATTGTGAGCCTGTTCAAAACATTCTTCCATGCATTCGTTGCGGGCGCGGCCCTTCTTCGGGCACGGGACCCAGAGGGACGTATCGACAAGCATCTTGATAGGCTTCGCAAAAGCCTTGACCTTGACAGCCGCTTTTACAGCCGCTTCAAGCAGGTCAATCGCCCTGGCGTTTCCATTTTCGCCATCCAGGAGCAAGAGCGAGATGACCTCGTTACAGGCTTCCATCGCATTCGGATTGGAGCAAGTGTGCGTCCCGTAACCATAGGCAAACTGAGTCGGGCAGTTGGCAAAAGACTCATCGGGATTCTTCTTGAAAATTTTTTCGTAGACCTGGACAGCCTCGTTCGGAGTGAGCTTTCCACAGTACACGTCCTCGACTTGGCCTTTTTTCACCATTTTCTGGGCGGTCGCCAAATCACCGGCATCGATGGCGGCATGCAATTCATCCTGGGCAAACGCACCCGTCGCAAAAACGGATGCCACAGCAAGGGCCAATATCTTACGCATATTTTTCATACTGTCCTCTCTTTCGTTTCGTTCCAATATAGCAAATCAACCTTTCGCAACCGAGTCCACCCCTAAAAAAAGCGCCGAAGAGCCGAACTTTTCTACATTTGGGCGCATGATTGATGCAAATTTTAATGCCGAAAAAATCCGTAGCGAATTCCCGATGCTTGTCGCAGGCGATAAGGACGCAAAGCCCCTGGCCTTCTTGGACAGCACGGCCACCACGCAAAAGCCCGCGTGCGTCATCGACGCGATGGACGATTTTTACCGCGAGCACTACAGTTCCGTAAAGCGCGGCGTGTACCGTCTGAGCGCCCGCACCACCGAAGCGTTCGAAGCAACGCGCAAGAATGTCGCAAAATTCATTAACGCGAAGACCGAAGACGAAATCGTGTTCACCCGCGGCACCACCGAAAGCATCAATCTGGTGGCGTGGAGTTACGGTCGCAAGTTCTTCGAGGCGGGCGACGAGATTTTGATTAGCGGTCTGGAGCACCATGCAAACATCGTGAGCTGGCAGCTGGTTGCCGAAATGAAGGGCGCCAAGATCAAGGTGATTCCTGTTTTGGACAACGGCGATCTGGATTTGGCAGCACTTCCCGGGTTGTTGAATGCGCGAACCAAGATGGTGGCCATCGCCCACGTGAGCAATTCCGTGGGCACCGTGAACCCGATTGCCGAAATTATCGCGACCGTCCGCAAGCTCACCCCGCAGGCAAAGATTCTGATTGACGCCGCCCAGAGTTCGAGCCACATCAAGATTGACGTGCAAAAACTCGACTGCGACTTTCTCGCCTTCAGCGGTCACAAGATGTACGGCCCCACAGGCGTGGGCGTACTCTACGGCAAGTACGAAGTTCTGGATTCCATGCCCCCCTGGCACGGCGGCGGCGAGATGATCAAGAACGTGACCTTCGAAAAGACGACATACGCCGACGTTCCCGCACGTTTCGAGGCAGGCACGCCCATGATTGCCGAAGTCATCGGGCTCGGCAAGGCCATTGAATGGATTAATGAAGTCGGCATCGAAAACATCCGCAAGCACGAAGAAGAAATTACGAACTACGCGCTGGAACAGCTTGCGCAAATCCCGCAGGTAAAAATCTTCGGGAACCCGAAGGAACGCGGGGCCCTCATCAGCGTAACGCTCGGCGGCATCGCCGTAAGCGACGCCGCCATGATTCTCGACGAAGAGAACGTTGCAGTGCGTAGCGGACACCACTGCGCCCAACCCGTGATGGACCGCTTCGGTGTCGACGCCACGCTTCGTTTGAGTTTCGGTGTGTACACCCTGAAGCGCGACATTGACCGCTTTATCACAGGCATCAAGCGCGTTCTCCGACTCTTCGGCTAACCGGGACTCGTATGGGAATCGAGAAAGGCATCTTCAACCGCACATCGCTCCTGCTCGGGGACGACGTGATGGGCGACATCTACCAGAAGCGCGTCATCATCTTCGGTCTCGGCGGAGTCGGCAGCTGGTGCGCCGAAAGCCTGGTGCGTTCCGGCATCAAGGAACTCGTACTCGTTGATTCTGACCGCGTGTGCGTCACCAACGTGAACCGCCAACTGATGGCCACTACGAAAACCGTGGGGCAAGTCAAGGTGGACGTGCTGAAAAATCGCCTACTCGAAATCAACCCGCACGCCAACATCGTAGCTCTCCAGGATATCTACGAAGAAGCGAATACGGACAAATTCCAACTGGACACATTCGACTACATCATCGATGCCATCGACAGCCTCGAAAACAAGATGCAGCTGTTGTGGCACGCCACACGCACAAAGGCCACAGTCTTCTCTTCGATGGGCGCAGCCCTCAAGATGGACCCCACGCGAATCAAGGTCGCCGAATTTTGGAAGGTTGCCGGTTGCCCGCTCGCCCGCGCCCTGCGCGACAAGTTCAAGAAAAAGAAAATGGCGCTCAAGAAAAAAGTGCTGTGCGTCTACAGCGACGAACTCCTGAAAAACCGCGGCAAGAATTCCTCTTGCGGAACGGACGCCTGCATGTGCCCCAAGGTGCGCCACGAAAGGAGCGAAGCCGAACTCCAGAATGCAAACCTGGTCGATCACGAATGGTGCAGCAGCAAGGCGCAAATCAACGGCACTATGGCACACTCCACCGCTATTTTTGGATTCATGATTGCGGGCCTCGTGATGCAGGACATCTACAAGAAGGCATTGGCCAGCGCGGAGTAATATGAAATTCCTAATTCAACGAGTATTGAACGCCCAGGTGGATATCGAAGGCGAAACTGTCGGCAAAATCGGCAAGGGCTACATGATTTTAATCGGCGTGGGCGAAGACGATACCCGCAAAATCGCCGACAGGCTCATCCGCAAGATGCTAGCGCTCCGCATCTTCGCCGACGAAAACGGCAAGACGAACCTTTCCATCAAGGACGTTAGCGGTGAACTCCTGCTCGTCTCGCAGTTTACGCTGTACGCGAACTGCAACAAGGGCAACCGTCCCACATTCAACGGCGCCGGCAACCCGACACTCGCAAACGAGCTCTACGAATACATCGTTGCCGAGTGCAAAAAAGAAATCCTCGTCGTACAAACAGGGAAATTCGGCGCCGACATGCAGGTGAGCCTCACCAACGACGGCCCCTTCACGATAATGTTGGAATAAAAGCCCCTACACAATCCCCAAAAATGGCGTTTACACGTGAGTCCATTTATATGGTCGCAAGCGGTGTTTTATTTTCAGAAATAAGTTTATATTAGTATAACAATGAAAACGGTTATAAAATTTGCAATTCTCGGATGTGGCCATATCGCCACGAAGATGGCCACTGCGGTCAAGACACTTGAAAAGAACGGCATGGGCGTGGAATGCTACGCGGTAGCGTCACGCACGCTCGAGAAAGCGAAAAAATTCGCCGACGATTACGGATTCGTCCGCGCCTACGGCAGTTACGAGGAACTGGCGCGTGACCCTGCCGTGGATTTGATTTACATCGCGACCCCGCATTCCGAACACTACAGCAATATTTTACTTTGTCTGGAACATGACAGGAACCTGCTCGTGGAGAAGGCCTTTACCGCAAATGCGCTAATGGCATCGGAAGTACTAGCCCTTGCCGAAGAGAAAGGCGTATTTATATGCGAGGCCATGTGGACGCGATTCCTGCCTGCGGTGCGGATGGTAAAGGACTGGATTCTTGCAGGGAAGATTGGCAAGGTCGAAAGCATGGAGGCCGACTTCTCGATGCCGCTTTCGCATATCGGGCGCCTGCACAAGCCCGAACTTGCGGGCGGTGCACTGCTGGACCTGGGCATTTATAGCCTTACGTTTGCGGACATCTTCTTGACTGACCCGAAAATTTGCAGGGAGATCCCCGCCTCCGCGGGGATGACATCGGACGAGGAACGCGCGGGGATGACACCGGGTGGGGAATACGTTGCAAATCACATCGTAGAGACGAAGACGAAATGCGTCAAGTTCCATACGGGCGTGGATGCGACCGACTGGATTGACCTCGTATATGCGGGCGGGCAAGTCGCACACCTCAAGACCTCGATGGTGGCCCCTCTCAAGAACGAGGGCGTCATTTACGGTTCCGAAGGCTTTATCCGCGTGCAGAACCTCAACGACATGGAAGAAATCCAGCTGTTCGATGTCGCCGGGACGCTCGTGGAATCGGTAAAGCCGCCCCGCATCGAAAACTGCTACGAATATGAGGTTCTGGGCTGCAAGGCGGCCCTCGAGAAGGGCCTTAAGGAATGCCCCGAGATGCCCCACAGCAAGACCATGCAGATGATGACGCAGATGGATAGCCTCCGCGCCGCATGGGGAGTAAGCTACCCGTTCGAGCTCAGTCCGGGCGAAGTCTGGGATCGCAGCGGCGACAAGTCCTTCCTCGAAATTTTTGACGTCGAGACCGGCGAATCTAGACTGCTCAAGGAATTCGACAAGGTCATCGAAGCGCCGAACTGGAGCGCCGACGGCAGGTTCCTCACGTTCAACAGCGAAGGCCGCATCTACAAGATTGAAATCGAAAGCGGCAAGGTGACCGAAGTCCCGAGTTACTTTGTCAACAACTGCAACAACGACCACGTGCTCTCTCCCGATGGCGAGGGGCTCTACGTGAGCCACCACACCAAGGAAGACGGGCTTTCGCGCATCTACAAGATTTTCTTCGACGGACGCATGCCGGAACTCGTGACCCCGCTTGCCCCGAGCTACCTGCACGGCGTTACCACCGACGGCAAGATGCTCGCCTACTGCGCCGAACGCAACGGAGAATACGACATCTACACGATTCCTGCTGCAGGCGGGAACGAGACGCAGCTCACGACCGCATTCGGACTGAACGACGGCCCCGAATATGACTGCGACGGTGAATACATCTGGTTCAATTCAGTGCGCAGCGGCCGCATGCAGGCATGGCGCATGAAGGCCGACGGTTCCGAGCAGACGCAGATGACATTCGACGCACACTTGAACACCTGGTTTCCGCACATTTCGCCAGACCGCACGAAAGTCGTGATGCTAGCCTACCATGAGCGCGACGTGCGCCCCGGCGAACACGTTCCCAACAAGAACGTGGAAATCCGCCTGATGACAGGGTGTGACGAGACAGGCTGGAGTGAGCCCCGCACGGTTCTGCAGCTGTTCGGCGGCCAGGGAACCATCAACGTGAATTCATGGTCCCCCGATAGCCGCAGTTTCGCCTACGTGCGCTACGAGAAAAAATAGACGCCCGCAGATTACTTCTGCAAGTTGAGGCTCGCGTTCGCGGCGCCGTACAGGCTGATGCTGTAATCCTTGATGATGTACACCGGAATCTTGTTCAAGAGCGGACGGATGTTCGGGTTGTAGTTTTTCTCGAAATACTTCATGAACAGGTTGTCGCGCTCGAGCCAGCGCAGGTCCTTCTGTACCGTGCCGCCAGCCAGGTAGAGGCCACCCAGCGGCAAGAACAGCGTAGAAGCGTCGCTTGCGAAGCGGGCGAGCATCTTCACGAACAAGCGCATCATCTCGGCAGCCACCGGGTCGGTATCGCTCGCGCGGCTGATGTACTTGGGGCGATCGTTGGGTTCCGTTTCTTCAATCTTCTTGAAAGCCTCGTTGTCGGGAACGCCGCGGGTTTCCTTCCACCATTCGTACATGTTACGGAGCCCCATGCCCGAGACGAGCGGTTCCACGCCGGGCACGGTGCCAATCTTCTTTTCCATGTAGTCGTGGAATTCCTGCGAATCCTTGTCGAAGGGGGCGAAGGTAGAATGCCCGCCTTCCGAAGAAGCGGGGATGTACTTCTCGCCATCGAACGCGAGGAAGCCGACACCCATGCCGGTACCCGGACCAATAACCGCCTTGGTTGCCTTCTGCGGGGCGGGTTCACTGCCGTCGGTATGCGTGAGCTTGAAAATCTGCTTCGGGTCGTCCACGTCAAGCGTCGGGATGCCGTAGCTGATGGCCATGAAGTCGTTGATGACAAGCGTCGGGATGCCGGTCGCCGCAGTGAGGGTGTCGCCATCCACGCTCCACGGGAGGTTCGTCATGACGCACTTGTTGTTCGCCACCGGACCCGCGGCACTGATGCACACATGGCTGGGCTTGAGGTCGGCACGGTTTTCCACGGCGAGCTTGAGCGTCTCGCGGATAGGAGCGTCGAGCCCATCGATATCCTTGGAGGGGCACACCGTCTCGAGAATCAGCGTGAACTTGCCATCCTTGTAGCCCACAAGGCCAAGGTTCGTGTTGGTGCCGCCAATGTCGCCTGCAAGGACGAGGCGGTCAAACTTTGCATCGGGATTAAGCCATTTGATTTCCATAATAAAAACTCCGGTAATTACGGAATGAATATAGGAAAAACGGCAGCGCTAAACCGACGAATCCAACATTTTAGGTATATTTTATGCAGGATGTTAAAGGAGGATGAATGAAACATTCTGTGTTTAGACACTTGCCCGGCCTGTGCGTTCTAGCCACGACAACGATATTTTTTACCGCCTGCAGTGACGACGACAATTTCTCCCCGGTTTCGAAGAACCGCGGGTACGACTATGCGTTCAAGTCAAACAATGGATTTGCGGATTACCCGTGCAACGAGATGCGCGAGGGCCGCGAGGCGATTGTCGGACGCGACAAGGAAAGCTACTTCTGCGAGTTCGACGAGATTGACTCCGTGTATATCTGGGCTGGATTCAACGATACACTCACGGCCAAGGGCAAGGAGTTTGTCCGCAAGAATGTTTCAAGCAGTTCACGCGAGTCGAGTAGTTCCGGAGACGATGACTCCAGCAGCTCGCAGTATTCGTCGAGCTACAGTTCTTCAAGCTACAGTTCGTCGAGTTCGTCGGCAAGGTCGAGTAGTTCCTCGCTGAGTTGGGATGAACTCAAGCCACGCCTCACAGAAAAGGGCGAACAGTTCAATCCGGACATCGATTACGGCACCATGACCGACCCGCGCGACGGCAAGACGTACAGGACCGTGGATATCGAGGGAACAATCTGGATGGCGGAAAACCTCAACTTTGTCGATAACGAAATAGGCATGTCCTATTGTTTTAGTGATGATGAAGAAATTTGCAAACTGTATGGCCGCCTTTATAGTCGCGACGCCGCGATGAACAGTTCGGAATGCAAATACAAATCTTCCTGCAATTTGGGATCTGGACCTATTCAAGGCATCTGCCCGGACGGCTGGCATATCCCGACATATACCGAGACGCAGGCATTGGTAAACCTCGCCAGCAAAAAGGCAAGACCGCTAATGTCTACGATAGGATGGGGAACCGAAGACTCGTTGTACATCGATCCAGGGGTCGATACATACGGGCTCTCCTTTGTGGGAACAGGGGAATATGACACCAAGGACGATTTCAACGACATTGGTGAATATGCGTTCATGTGGGTCTATTACCAGTCGAGCAAAATGTATTACCTTCTCATAAGAGGCGAAGACAACGATGCGTTCATCAATGATTTCGACGGCTACGAGTCGAACTTCTCCGTCCGTTGCGTGAAGGGTGACGGCGTAGTGCCGAGCTCGTCGAGCAGCAGTTCCTACTCAAGTTCATCCAGCGCCAAATCCTCGAGCAGCGTTTCGTCCAGTTCCGTGAGCAGTTCATCGAGAACCAAGCAGGCAGGCGCCGAGCCTCTCCTGGAAGCCGCTGGCGAGCAGTTCAACCCGGACATCGAATATGGCACCATGACGGACCCGCGCGACGGCAAGACATACAAGACCGTAAAAGTCGGTAGTGCAACATGGATGGCGGAGAACCTGAACTACGCCGACAACGAAATTGGAGTATCTACCTGTTTCAACGACGACGACCGTTTCTGCGAACTATACGGTCACTTTTATAGCCGCAGCGCGGCGATGAATTCCTCCAGTTGTGCCTATAAATCTTCGTGCGACCTGGGTACCGGCCACATCCAGGGAATCTGCCCTGACGGGTGGCATATCCCGACAAATAAGGAGGCGCAAGACCTTGTAAATCTTGCTAGCGGACACGCACTCCCGTTGATGTCGGCAAAGGGATGGAAAACAGGAATTACACCCGGGACTGATACATACGGGCTCTCCTTTGTGGGCGCTGGATGCTATTGCAGCGATGATGGATTCCATTCTTTGGGTGAATATGGACGTCTATGGGTATATTATGCATCCTCGACCCAATACTACATTGTAATAAGGGGATTAGAAAATGAAGCGGAAGTATGGGACTATAACGACGAAGAGTGCTATAACCCAGTCCGCTGCGTGAAGGATTAAAATTTGTCCGGCTCACTCGCCGGACTTTTTAGTTCTTCTCGAATTCCAGGATGTCCGCCTGCACGGTAATATCGTCGGGGAAGTACTTCTGTGCGACTTTCAGCAGGCGGAGCGCCTCGTCGTCACGCTTTTCGGCATGGGCGTCGTAGGCCATGTTCTTGAACCCGTAGACAGATTCCGCGTTGCCCTGTTTTGCCGCAAGTTCGTATGCGGATTCGGCGCGGTCAAGGAACTTCGCGTCGTAAGCGAGATTCCCGAGGAATATGGCGGCATCGCTGAAATCCGGCTTGATTTGTACCAGGTTGTTGAGCACGTCCATCGCGATAAACGGCTTGTTGTCTTCGGCGAGGACGTCTGCTAGTTTGTACATGGTAGCGGTATCGTCAGGGCGGACGCCCAGTGCTTCGCGATAAGCGGCGGCACTTTCTTCGAACTGCTTGTTCAGGCGGTACACGTCGCCGAGATACACGAGAAAATCGACTTCGTCGGGGTGCGCGGCGTAGCCCTCGCGGATAACGGCTACGGCGCGCTCGAAATCGTTCAGCGCGATGTTCGCCTCTGAAAGCTGGTAGACGATGCTTATGTCTTCCTTGTCGAGCTGGTAGGCCTTCTCGATGGCACGCAGCGCGCCGACCGCGTCGCCGGTTTTACCGTAGGCTTCGCCGAGGTAAAGCCAGCCCGAAACGTTTTCGGGCTCCAGTTTCAACGCCCTGTGGTACGCCGCCACGCATTCCGGGTACTGCTTGAGCCTAAAGTACACGCTCGCCATGTTGAAAAGCGCAGGGGAAAACGCCCCGTTCGAGAAGTCGATAGCCTTGCGGTACGTGGCGGCGGCATTCGGCAGGTCGTTTTGCTGGTAGTAGCTGTTCGCAATGTTGAAACTGGTGGCGACGGGGTCCGCACCTCGGGATTCCGCCTTGCGGTAGAGCATGATGGCCTGCTTGAATTTGCCATCGCGGTAGAGGGCGTTCGCGCGTTCCATCAGGTCGTATGCGGATTGCGCCGCGAAGGAGGACGTCGCGATAAACGCGGATGCAACCAGGGAGAAAACTGCGCAAGTTAATTTATTCATAGTACGCTTCTCCCTAGTCCCTAAATTTCACTTCGAAAGGCTGTTCCATGCCGCAGAAGGGTACCGCCTTGCCCGCCTTTTCGGCAGGCGCGAACGTCATACGCGATAGCGCCTCTCGGCCGGCGGCGGCGAGCCCGGAACCTGAGGGAGATTCCTCCAGCACCTTGATATCGTAAGCCTTGCCGTTCACGTCCACACAGAAACTGAGCCGCAGCATCGCATCGATTTCGCGGTCACGGATCTGCGGGGGCACCTGAAAGTTCGGATACGCCCTGCTTTCGGGTTTCTTGTCCACGTCGCCCTTTTCGGTCGAAAGCGCCCCGCCGCGGAAATCGGCCACCATGTCCTCGCTCACGGCGGCGCCGGCGTTACCCGATGCCGTCCCGAGATTCATCGCGAAACGCGGCCCCGCCTTCGGGGAACGCGAATTGGACTTCTGGCGGTCGGGCTTGCGCGCGGGCTTTTTCTTCTCGACCTTCTTCTCGACTTCTTCCACCTTCTTCACGGCAATTTCTGTCTTGTTGTACTTCTTCTCGTGAAACACCTTGCCCGTCAAGAAGAGGTTCGCCATCGTCACAGAGAACACGAGCGCACAGCTCGCGAGGATTGCCGCGATGAGGATAGCAAAACGCTTCAACAATTTCTTAAAGAACTTCAACATCACAAATTCCTAGATACAGCTCCTGCAACTTCGTGCCACGCAATGCGCTCAGGATGACGCTTTGCGTCACTCCGCCTGCGCCGCGATGGAGACCTTCTTCACTCCGGCCAGGTTGCACATGTCGATTACCTGCACGAGCACGCCCGTCTCGGCACCCTTATCCGCAATCACTACGGCCTCGCGGTCGGGCGCCTTCGCGAGCGACTGCTTCAAGATATCCTGCAGGCTCGCGAGATCCACCTGCCGCTCGTTCATGTGGATTGTCCCTTCGCGCGTAATCGCAATCAAGAGGTTTTCCTTCTCGAGCTGGCTTGCAGACTGTGCCTGAGGCTTCGTCACGTCCACGCCCGTCTCGCGGGTAAACGAGGAAGTGACCACGAAAAAGATGAGGAGGATGAACACGATGTCCATCAGCGGGCCCATCTCGATGCCCATATCCTTCTGCTTTCTTCTCGGCAAGTTGAATTCCATAATAAATCCTTCATTCCTAGATTGCCACGGCTTCTTTCGAAGCCTCGCAATGACGAATCACGGGCACTTCCTCTCTACAAAATAATTCTCAATAACGGTCGCGCCGAGTTCCATCTTCTGGCACAGCATTTCTACGCGCTCGTCCAGGCGCTGTTTCAGGAGCGTGAGCGGGAACGCCACCAGGAGCCCGCTCTGCGTAGATATCAGAGCCTCCGAGATACCGTCGGCCATGAGCACCGGGTTCTGGTTCCCGTACAACGTAATCACCTCGAAGGTAGAAACCATTCCCGTCACCGTACCGAGCAGGCCCAGCAACGGCGCCGCAGACGCCATCACGGATATGATGTGGTTTCCCTGCTCCATGTAGCGCACCGTCTTCATCATGCGCACCTGCATGTAGTCGCGGAAGCCCTCGGGATTGGTGCTCGCGACGTCAATCGCATAGCAGAGTTCCCGCGAGAGGAGCCCGCCACGCTTGCGCAGCCTGCGGAGGGCCTTCTTCACGCTGGGCGGTTCCGCATTCTTCTCGTCTTCCTCGATTCCGCCGTTCAGGTCCACGCGCATGCGCTTGATGACCTTGTGGATGTCGGTGCGGAAAAAGTCGCTTCCGATGCGGAACCAGCTCGAAAACAGGTAGTAGAAACCCACGACACCCGCCAGGAGAATCGGGAGCATCACCACGCCACCAGCATGGTACGTATTCTCGAGCGACTCGATGAGTATGTAGTGGGTGTTAGTCATGGCGCGGAACTTATTCTTTCTTCCCGAAAATGCGGTTCAGGAGTGCGGTGCTCTGCACGTACATCTCGCTTGTGACCTTCTCGATTTTTTCGCTCAGGAGGCCATGCAATATCATCACGGGGATTGCAATCACGAGGCCCGTTTCCGTAGTCACGAGAGCCTCCGAAATGCCACCCGCAAGCACGCGCGCGTCGTTCGTGCCCACCTCGGTAATCACCGTGAACAGCGTGATGATACCCGTAACCGTACCGAGCAGGCCGAGCAGCGGGGCAATCGAGCCCATCGCGGCAAGGAGCCCCATGCGGCGTTCCAGTTTCGGCTGCTCCCGGAGCAATGCCTCCTGCAGGGCGCGTTCCGCATCCTCGCGTTTGTCGCGGGCGCGGTTTAACACCGCAAATAGCACCATCGAGAGGCTCGTTTCCTTCTTGAGGCAGAGACCAGCCGCATCCTCGTAGCGGTTCTCCTTCACGAGGGCGTCGAGCTTGCGGTTGAACCTGCGGCTCAGATGCCCGCGGTAGCTGAGCACCAGGAAGCGTTCCAGGCAAAGCAGCAACGCGAAAATCGCCACCAGCATGAGCGGGTACATCACGATGCCGCCCTTCCTGAAGAACGCCTGGAATTCCTCGCGCCAGGAAAGTTCCTTCGTGTCGGTAATCGCGTTCTTGACCGCCTTGTTCTGCAATACATCCAGCGGGATCGTGACAACTTCGGAAGCCCCCGAGGCCTGCGATACGGCCTGCTTTATATTCGCGGCCATCTCCGGAGGGAGCGTCGCGTTCCATTCGAATATCTTGCCCTGCAGCGCACCCGAGCGGAGCAGCGCCTGCACCTCGCCGTTATCCTGCGCGACCTCGCCCAAAAAGACCGTACCCAGGCGCAAGCGGTTCACGTTCACGTCGGGGCGGTTGCCCACCTGCGAAGTCTCGCGCCCGTAGAACTGCGTGTAGGTCAGTTCGTGACGCAGCAGCAGGTCGTTCATAAAATTCTGCACCGCGCCGACCGTATTCGGCACCTTCTTGTCGGCCTCGTCAGATGCCTGGCGCAACCTGAGCAGACGGCCGTTCATGCCCACCGGGTAATCGCCCATCACGTCACCGAGCGTCTTGTCAATCGAAAGCTTCACCTGCGTGTTGAGCGCATCGTACGCCGACTCGTCGGCCTGCGCCTTCTCCTCGGCATCTCCCGTCATGTTCCTGCTCGCCATGACCTCCTCGTTCACGCGGCCAAGATCCGTCGAGAGCTTGGAATAACGGCCGTCAAGTTCACGCGATGCCGCCTGGTGCTCCTCGGTCAACTGAGATTCGGCATAGCGCTTGCGCCAGTGTTCCGCCTCGAGTTTCTCGAGCGAGTCCGCCTTCTGCAGGCGAATGCGGGTAAGCGCCTCCACCTCGCGCTGCAAGCTGCGCACCTCTTCCATCTGCAGGGAATCCTTGATGCGCGCCTGGTCCTCGGCGGTAGACTTCTTTTCGCCCGAAGACCACGGCCAAGCGAATGCAGATGTGGCACACAGGAGGACTGCGATTATCTTCTTCATTTTTCACCTCCCACGATAGAGAGGCTTACGGGCAACTTCACAATCTGGGGAGGCTTCTTCGCCTGCTTCACGTCGAGCGCGAGCTTCACCGCCGCGCGTTCTTCCAGGTTCAATTCCTCGTTCCATTCGTATGCGACTTTCCCGTCCACGACCTTACGCACCAGCGCACCGAAAACCGTGCCGTTGTCATCGCTGTAGACCATCCACTGGTTCCCGATACGCAGAATCGAGGCGTTGATGAGTTCGCCGTTCTTGCGGGTGAGCGGACTGTTGATAATCGCCACCTCGTCACCGAACTTCGTCTCTTCGGCAATGAGCGACTTGAGACGCGAAAAGCCTTCCTCCTCGCTCGCGTTCCCGCTCTCGATATCGCGGGTAAGGGATTTTACGCGGTCGAGCCTGCTTTCGAGTTCCCAGGGCACCGTCTGCGCCACCTGTGACTCGAGCCTCTTGCTGATGCCCGCAAGTTCAGCGCGTAGCGCCTTGCGTTTTGCGGCCACGTTGTCCGTGCGATTCTTCGCGCGGGCCTGCTTGTTGCGTTCCGTCTGGAGTTCGCCCGCAACCGCCTTTATCTTCACGTTCAGGCTGTCGATTTCGGCACGGCGGCGTTCCGTATCGGCCTTGTAGCGCTGTTGCAGTGTCCTGTAGCGGGAATCGTCCGCCTTGAGCATCGAATCCGTCGCCGAGATCTGGCGATTCAGCTTCTGGATTTCGGAATTCAGTTTTTCCTTCTCGAGCTTCAGGTCCTGAATTTCGGAAGCGCGGTCGGCAAGGGCCGGGCCCGAAACAAGCAGCACCATGAGCACCAAATGCACGAGGGGCAAGAATTTCAATCTTTTCATAACTTTCCAAATGAATTAGATATCAAAATTACATTATTATAACACTTGAACCCGCCAAAAGTGTCACCGCAATAGAAAAAATACCCCACAGGACAGCCTGCAGGGTTATTGACCGATTTGCCGGACTTAATTTTTTTACAAATTACTCCACGACTTCGACTTTCTTGGCGCTGAATTCCTTCGTGTCGATGCTCGAAATGGTGGAACCGTCACCAAGAGAAATCTTGCGGATTTCGCCAACGTCATACATGGCAACCCATGCAGTGCTGTTGTCGATAGCCACGATATCATAGGGATTGTCCTTGTTAAGAGCGGCCTGCCAGGCAACCGTCTTGGCGCTAGCGTTCACTTCAGCAATGCTACCCTTGTCGCCACGGTCCAGCACTATCAGCTTGCCATTCACATTTCTAATGACAGCGTCGGCAGAGAACTGAATGCGATCTTCATCATTGAATTCACCTTCTTCAAACCAGTACAGGGCACCAGAGCTATAGTCCGAAACATAGACGAACAGTTCTCCACCTGCGACGGCAATACTGTAAGGCTGATAGAGGAACTCATAGGGTTCTTCAGATGTCAACGAGGTAAACGTCGTTCCATCATAGGCGCGAACACCCATGTCACTCGCGTCAAGGGTTGTCCAATTCACGACGCCACGGTCACCAATGTAAAGGAGGTTTTTATCGGCATCAAAGAACAATCCGCCAGTCGCATCAACCTCCTTACCAACGCTCTTCACAGACTTGCTCGCCAAATCAACTTCTACAACAAAGACATCACCATAAGCCCTGTAAACAGCGACATAGGCCTTGCCTTCCTTAGCATTCACTTCCATGAGATTCACGCCACCACCGAGTTCCGCGCCGCTTACCCAAAGTTCAGACTTTTTGTTCTTCAGGTCGATTTTTTCGATACCGCGGTTATCATCGGCATCAATACCCCATGTAACAGGATTGTATTCTCCCTGAGTACCCACGTACACATTACCCTTCACGACCTTGACAGCCATCGGGTTCTTGGTCAGAAGCGGAATCGTATCAAGAAGGGTTCCATCGCTCAACTTATACATGGCGAGAAGGCCCGGTTCCTTGAAATCTGCACCGCCAGTAACCGGAACATAGCGCTGGAACACGGCGAACAGCGTGTCACCGGAAACTTCGAGGTCAGCGGCGTTCGGCGTTTCAGAAAGGAAGGTCACCTTCAGTTCCACGGAGCTACTAGATTCCGGTTCTTCGGAAGAACTGCTTTCAGCTTCGGAGGAGCTAGATTCAACCTTTTCGCTGGAACTGGACTTGTCGTCCTTCGTGCTGGAGCTAGACTTATCGTCCTTCTTCGCGGAACTGCTGGACTTTTCATCCTTCTTGCTGGAGCTGGACTTGGCGTCCTTTTCGCTCGAGCTAGACTTTTCGTCTTTCTTGACAGAGCTGCTCGACTTGGCCTTCGAAGAACTGGAAGACTTCCCCTTCACGGAGCTGGAGCTCTCGTCGTCGGAAGCGCTGCTGAGATCATCGTCCAGACAGTTTTCGTTCTCGAGGCAATCCACGCCGGTGCTCGAGCTGTTGTCGTCACCGCAAGCGCTCATGAAGAACGCAAGCGACATTGAAGCAAGTAATGTGAGTATTTTCTTGTTCATGGTTTGTCCTTTCTGGCTTTACGCAATTACTTTGTCATAACCCTATGTACTCGGTAATGCGCGGGGGCTAGAACCCCTGTATGAGTGTAAACCTGTATTCTCGACCGGGCGCCGGGAAGGGCGTATAAATATTGCGATACGTCTCATCCGAAATGTTGTCTACCACGAATATAACCTGCGTCTTTTCCCACGGTTGCCATGCGAGCGAAGCGTTGTAGCGGGCAACCGGGGGCTGCCTCGTGAAATTCATGCGGTCACTGAAAATTCGCGTCCTGTAAGTCGTCTGGAAAATGGCCCTCAAATTGAGCGGCAAGAAGAACGTACCCTCGACAAAGTAACTGTGCACGGGTTCACCCGGCAGCAATTTTCCATTGTAGGCCCTGTTCGCGCCGTCATCGCGCGGGTCCTGGATAGTCCCGCGCAGCACGGTCTGGAAAAATTTCGCCGGACGGCTTTCCAGTTCGAGTTCCACCCCGCGGATAAGCGACTTGTCGACATTGAAAGCCTTCATCAAGTTGGTACTCGTAATCCAGTATATACCGTTCTCGACATGGTTCTCGAAATAGGTGGCACGCAATACCGAACGGTTCTTCGGGGTAGCAAACGAAAGGCCTGCCGCAAAACGCAAGGCCGATTCATCCTTGAGCGTGGGGCTAGAAAGGGTTCCCGGATACACGCCGTAGAGTTCCATCAGCTGCGGCTGCCTGTAGAAGCGCCCGAACGAGACGTTGCCGCCGATCCAGGAATCCTTCTTCCCGAGTTTCGCCTGCACCATTCCCGCAAGGCTCAGGTCACGATCCGTCGCCTCGTCCACCACCGCAGAGCCCGTAGTCATCAGCACCTGGCCACCACCGATATTGTCGTACGTCTTCAGGATGTTGCCTTCGGCAAACAGCGAGAACCAGTCCGTAAAGTTGTATTCCGCATTGCCCGCAATCGAACCCGCGAGGCGTTCCAGTTCAAACTTCTTGAGCGTACCGCGCGATTCCCAGAGTTCCGCGCTACCCGCAAGGCGCAGGTAAGCCTCGAACTTGTCCAGCAAGAGGTTCGCCGACATCTCGGGAATAGCCCTGTAACCCGCGAGCCCGTATTCCCTGAAATCGTTCGAGAGGAACCCTATCTTGTCGAGCGGGTAATACGACGAGGACATGTTCTTCTCGAACTTGCCGGTAAGACCCGCCGTCAGGAGCAAGATGTCGGCAACCGTCGGAAATTCCAGGCGGTAAGCCACCTGCATCATGTCGCCCGTAAATTCCGCCACGTAGGTCTGCAGATCCTCCAAGCCCGGGTTCCCCGCCTGCGTGTGCAACGCGCTTGCAGACAGAATAGAGAAGAACCCGTTCCCGTGGAGCATGCGGTACTGGAAACTGCCGGAATATTCCGTGAACTCCGCGTTCCTGCGCCTGTCCTTAAAGTCGTCCTCATCGTTATAGAGCGTACCGTTACGGTTGTCAAACTCGTAGTCGTTGTCGCTGTGGCGCATGGATGCCGTCGCGGAGAACTGCACGCTGTCCTTGACGCTCGCTGAAACCTGCACGGAACCCTCGAACGTGTTGTGCGAACCGTAACTCGCGATGACGCGCCCCTTCGGGTTCTTGCCGCTATGCAGCGCATCCTTCGTGACAAAGTTTATCGCGCCACCGAGACCCGCACCGCCGAACTTCGCCGGGACCCTGTCCTTGTAGACCTCAATCCTCTCGATATTGTTGAGGTCGATCGCCCCCAGATCGGCAGCACCGCCACCCGCATCGTTCAGGGGAATGCCGTCGATGCAAATCAGCACGTTACGCGCAGCAATCCCGCGGATGGATACCGTCTGGAAGCTGCCCATGCCGCCCTGCTTGTAACCCTGGATACCCGAAAGCGAAGAAATGACTTCGGAAGCCGAAAGGCCGAGGCCCTCCCATGCGGAAGGCGTAATCTCCATGTAGTCCGTTCCCGGATTTTCCGTCTCGGCGATAGCGTAGGATTCGACCTCCGAAACGCCCAGATCCTGCACGGGCGCGGACTCATCGACAGTGGTTTCCTTGGAAGACACGGAAACTTGCGCATGGGCACTAGCCCAAGCACAGCACAAAAACACCGCATACATCGCGGCTTTGCAGAAAGATGTCGTTCGCATCGTTCCTCAACATCACGTTTCCCGCAGTTCTTCTGGCTCGGGGATCACCCTACTCCCGGCTCCTTCACATGCGATTTCTCGCACATTGGTTCATACCGGTTTCGTCCTCCCTTACAGCGGCGCGACCGCCCCCGGCTTTCACGGGGTTCTCTCCTTGCGGGCAACCGGGGCCACCTGCAAGAGCTTTTCAGGGCACAGGAAACTTTTTCGCCAAATATAAAAAAAGGGCATCGCCTTTTCAACGAATACGCATACCGAGCAACTTCCGACGCACAATTTGCGTAAAATAGACTATATTATTTGCATGCTGTTCATCCACCAATTTCCCGACTGGACGCGCTTCAGGTTCGACTCCGCGCGGGTGCTCGACGCACTCGGCAGGGCACGCTTCAGCGAGGGCAGACTCGCGGGCCTCCTCTCCTTCGCAGGCACCAAGGACCTGGAGACGGACCTCATCACCGAGGACATCGTCGCGAATTTTGCCATCGACGGGACCGAACTCGACGCCGACACCATCCGGACCGAAGTTTCGCTCCGCGCCCAGGGAAGCAGCGCCCATGTACAGAACTACATCGGCGCCATCGAAAACTACACGGTCCCCCTCTCTCAGGATCGCCTCTCCAACTGGTACGGCTCCCTGGTCGGGAACCGGGTGGCGGCATGGCGCAGCAACGTAAGCGAAATCTCGTCCGACACGGAAGGCCTGCACTTTACGGGACCGGGTCCCGAACGCCTGCCTGTCGAAATGGAAAACTTCCTGCGGTGGTTCGAAAATTCTTCCACGGACGGCACCATCAAGGCCGCCATCGCGCACTTCTGGTTCCTGACGCTGCGTCCCTTCGACAGGGCGAACGGGCGCATCGCGCGCGCCATTACGGCACTGCAGTTGAGCCGCGCACAAAAATCCGCACGCATGCACTATTCCCTGAACCGCCAAATCCTCAAGAACCGCGAAGAATACTTCCGCACGCTGAACAGGGCCCAATGCGGCAACGGGGACCTCACGGAATGGATCCTGTGGTTCTTGAGACAAATAGAGGAATCGGTACAGACAAGCGAATCGGCAATAGAATTCGAGACCAAGCGCTTTCGATTCCTGGCAAGACATTCGGGAGTGCAGACAACCGAAAGGGAGCAGCTGCTCCTGAATTCGGCCCTCACGGAAAAACTTCCCAGGAACTTCACCGCAAAGGACGTCGCCGCCCTCTTCGGCACAAGCCACGACACCGCATTACGCGAAATACAGAGCCTCATCGAGAAGGGGCTTGTTTCTGCAAACAAGAAGGGCGGACGCAGCCAGACCTACAGCGTCGTGGAATAGCCGCCGTTTTCGCGCATGCGCTTGCGGGCACGGCTGCCCGGGCGGTTGCGACGGCGATGCCTGCGGGAATTTTCTCCGGTACGTTCCGTTTCCTTAGGCTGCGCGGGCTTCTCGTGAGCAGGCTTCTGCACAGGCTTTTCGCGAGCGGGCTTCGGAGATTGATGCGGTTTCTCGCGGGACTTCTCGGCGCGGGCCTGCGCTTCCCCGCGGTTCATGCGGCCGCGCGCATTGCGCATCTCGCTCTCGGCGGTCTCCTTCTGCGGGGGCGGCAGTTTCTCGTAAATCGACAAGTCGCCTTCCGGGATACGGATGCGCGTCAATTTTTCGATGGCGCGCAAGTCCTGTTCCTCGTCGGGAGCGCAGAACGAAATCGCGATGCCGTCCTTGCCCGCACGGGCCGTACGTCCGATGCGGTGAACGAACGTCTCGGGCACATCGGGCAAGTCGTAGTTGAACACGTGCGAAACGTCGTCCACGTCGATACCGCGGGCGGCAATGTCAGTCGCCACGAGCACGCGGATCTTTTCGTTCTTGAAGTTCCCCAGGGCTTCCTGCCTGCGGTTCTGACTCTTGTTCCCGTGAATCGCCGCGCACTTGACACCCGCCTTTTCAAGGACTCGCGTTATCTTGTCCGCACCGTGCTTGGTGCGGCTGAACACGAGCACCTTCGTCATCTCGGGATGGGCAAGTAAAAGTTCCTTCAGCAGGGCCCCCTTGCGGCGCTTGTCGATGCGGTAAAGTTCCTGGCGGATGCGTTCGATGGGCGTGCTCTGCGGAGCCACTTCCACACGCACCGGATCCGGGCGCAGGATTGTCGCCGCAAGCTTCGTGATGTCATCGGGCATTGTCGCGCTGAAGAACAGGTTCTGGCGCACAGGCGGGAGCAGCGCCACCACCTTGCGGATATCATGGATAAATCCCATGTCGAGCATGCGGTCGGCCTCATCGAGCACAAAGAACTCGAGTGCCTTCAGCGACACCGCCTTCTGGCCAATCAGATCGAGCAGGCGGCCCGGAGTCGCCACAAGCACGTCTACACCGCGGACAAGGTTTCGCTTCTGGGAAGCATCGCTCACGCCGCCAAAGATGCACGCCGTCGAAATCGCGGTAAACTGCGCATATTGCTTAAAGCAATCCTCCACCTGAATGGCAAGCTCGCGGGTCGGCAGTAAAACCAACGCGCGGCAGGTCTTAGGCGCACGGAACTTTCCGGAATCGAGCAGGCGCTGCAGAATCGGGAGCGCGAACGCCGCCGTCTTCCCCGTCCCCGTCTGGGCAATACCCAGCAGGTCGCGTCCTTCGAGCAGGCTCGGGATGGAACGCTCCTGAATCGGAGTGGGTTGTTCGTAACCGACAGCGCGCACCGCGCGCTGCAGGGAATTTGCAAGGGGAAGTTCCGAAAATAGCATAGCGCGCCCAAAGATAGAAATTTACGACGCTCGGCCATGCTTTTCATTAGTAAATGAAAAGCATCTCGCGGTATTTAGGCAGGGGCCACATCTCGTCGGGCACAATCTTCTCGAGGCCGTCCACCACCTTGCGGAGGCCAGCGACGGCAGCGATGATTCCCTCGTGTTCGCCTTCGAGAGATGCTTCAAGTGCAGCAATCGATTCGGTGAGCGAGCGGCAGCCTTCGCCAATGGACTTCACGTAGGTATCGAGCCCCGGGAAGCCCTGGTTCAAGGCCATTTCGTTTGTACGTAACGACTTCTCGTAGGCTTCCACCACCTTCGGGAGAATCACGTTCTTCGCGAGGTCGCGGGCGACTTCGCCCTCGATGTGGATTCGCTTGTGGAAGTCTTCCACGTTGATCTCGTAACGCGAAAGCATCTCGCGGCGGTTCATCACGCCGTACTTTTCGAACAGTTCCACATTCTCGTCCTTCGTGAGCGCCTTGAGGGCCTCGAGCGAAGTGCGGATGTTCGGGAGTCCGCGGCGTTCCGCTTCCTTCACCCATTCGTCGGTGTAGCCGTTGCCGTTGTAGAGCACGCGCTTGTGTTCCTTCACGATCTTCTGCAGAATCTTCTGCAGGCCCGTGTGGAAGTTCTTGTCGTCGAGCTTTTCGAGCTGTTCGGCAATCATGTCAAACGCCTCGGCCACAATCGTGTTGAGCACCACGTTCGGTTCGGAGCAGCTCTGGCTACTACCCGGCGCGCGGAACTCGAACTTGTTGCCGGTGAACGCGAAAGGCGATGTACGGTTACGGTCGGTAGCGTCGCGCGGGAGCGGCGGCAGCATGTCGGACCCGAGCTTCATCGCGCCCGCCTGCTTGCTGGACTTCGCGGAGCCCTGCTCGATCTGGTCGATAACGTCCATCAGCTGATCGCCCAGGTAGATGGAGATGATCGCCGGAGGAGCCTCGTGCGCACCGAGACGGTGGTCGTTGCCCGCACCCGCGCAGGTCATGCGGAGCAGGTCGGCGTGCGTATCCACTGCGTAGATAATGGCACAGATCGCGGTGAGGAACACGGCGTTCTGGTGCGGGTCCTTGCCCGGGTTCAGGAGGTTTCCCTTGCCGTAAGAAAGACTCCAGTTGTTGTGCTTGCCCGAACCGTTCACGCCAGCGAACGGCTTCTCGTGCAACAGACAAACTAACCCGTAGCGGTCGGCCACATTGCGGAGCGTTTCCATGATGAGCATGTTGTGGTCGCACGCAAGGTTCACTTCCTCGAAAATCGGGGCGAGTTCAAACTGCGCGGGAGCGACTTCGTTGTGGCGAGTCTTCGCCGGAATGCCGAGCCTCCAGAGTTCCTTCTCCACGTCGTTCATGAAGTTCAGGATACGGCTCGGGATGCTCCCGAAGTAGTGGTCGTTCATCTGCTGGTGCTTCGCGGGAGTGGCGCCGAAGATGGTGCGGCCGGACTGGTAGAGGTCGGGGCGCTGCAGGTAGAAGCGCTTGTCGATGAGGAAGTATTCCTGTTCGGCACCGAGCGTGACGGTCGTCTTCTTGGGGCCCGCCTTGAAGCAGGTCATGAGGCGGCGGGTGGACTTGGAAAGCGCCTGGAGGCTACGGAGAAGCGGGGTCTTCTTGTCGAGCGCCTCGCCGGTGTAGCTACAGAACGCAGTCGGGATGCAGAGCGTGGCACCGTTGCCGTGGCGCTTGATGAACGCGGGGCTGGTCGGGTCCCAGGCGGTGTAGCCGCGGGCCTCGAACGTAGAGCGAAGGCCGCCGCTCGGGAAACTCGAAGCATCCGGTTCGCCGACGATGAGGTTCTTGCCGCTCAGTACCATGATGGCCTTGCAGCCGCTCGGTTCCAGGAAGGAATCGTGTTTTTCGGCGGTGGAGCCGGTGAGCGGCTGGAACCAGTGCGTAAAGTGCGTGGCACCGCGGTCCATCGCCCACTTCTTCATGGCGTGCGCGACATCGCCCGCGATATTCGGATCGAGGGGGGCTCCCTCGTCGATGGTCGCCAGGAGCTTTTCGCAGATATCCTTCGGGAGGTAGCTGCGCATGGCTTCGGCATTGAACACGTCCTCGCCGTAAAAATCGACATTGACGGGTTCGGCGGGTTTCACGGGTGCCGGGGTGGCGGTCGCGATATCGTAGATGGTTTTTGTACGCGTAGTGGACATTTTCACGTTCCTTTTCTTTATTACGCGGCAAAATTAGAAAGAGCGGGCACGCATTGCACGGAATTTTTCGCCTTTTTCAGCCCCGTTTTATTACACTTTTGTAAAATTAGACAATTTTATTACGTTTTTGTAAAGCACAAACAAGAAAACCGGCGACAAACCCGTGGAAACAACGTATATTTTAGGCATGGAAACCGAACGCATCGAAAAGGAAGCCCTCGAAAAAATCAAGCGTGAACTGCACGGACGCTCCGCGCGGGCCCTTTCCGCGCACATCCACGACGTTCTCGACAAGGCATTCGCCGACCTGCGCGCCGCACACGAGGCGGAATGCGAAAAAATCCGCGGCATCGTGGAAGGCCGCGCGGGCGACATCATCGGCAACACCCGCGAAATGCAGGAGGTCGCGCGGCAGGCAAGGCACATCGCCCACACCGAAGGCGTCGTTCTCGTCCGCGGCGGCGCGGGCACCGGCAAGGAACACGTGGCCCGCTATATCCACGAACTTTCCGACCGCAAGGCAAGGCCGTTCACCATCCTCAACTGCGACACGCTCGAAGGCAACACCACCAGCGCGTTCGAGGCGGAACTGTTCGGCTACGAGCGCGGCGCGTTCACCGGCGCCACCAGCAGGCACATCGGCAAGGCCGAGCAGGCAAGCGGTGGCACGCTATTCCTAGATGAAGTCGCGGAACTCTCCCCCGCAAGCCAGGCGCGGCTCCTGGAATTCATGCAGGGGCGAACCTTCAAGAGGCTCGGGAGCAACATCGAGCAGCGTTCCGACATCCGCATCGTCGCAAGCACCGGCAAGAACCTCGAGACCCTCGTGCAGCAGGGGCTTTTCCGCGAAGACCTCTACTACCGCCTCAACATATTCCAGATAAACTTGCCCGACCTCTCGCAGAGAAAGACCGACATCCTCTTGCTCGCCGACCACTTTATCGAGAAGATGAACCTCAAGTACGGCAAGAACATCGCGCGACTCAGCACCCCCGCCATCGACATGCTCATGAGCTACCACTGGCCGGGCAACGTGCGCGAACTCGAGAACTGCATCGAGCACGCCTGCCTCGCCACGACCGACGTCGCCATCAACGCCTACGACCTGCCGCCCACGCTCCAGACCGACATCACGAGCGGCACGGCGCTTATCCCCGAAGGCACCGCGTCGCTTACGGCACTGCTCGAAAGCTACGAGAAGGAAATCCTCACCGAGGCGCTCCGCCGCAACAACGGGAACCTGAGCGCCGCCGGCCGCGACATTTCCGTGAGCCCCCGCATGATGCACTACAAGGTGAAGAAGTTCGGACTATAGAATCCGCAAAGACATCAGGTCGAAGTGCATCAAGAATCGGCATCCTGTCTTTTTTTGATAACGTGCATGGAAAAGCGTTGCATTCCTCGAAAAAAGTAATTTTTGGGAACTTTGACAAAAAATTCACTCGAATGAAAAAAAAAATATACATCCCGTCCGTTTTATATTATTTTTCTAAAAGGTCTTTTTCTACAAAAGCAACATTCAGCCAACCAATGGTGGAACTATGTTTTGTCAAAAATGCGGGAAAAAAATAAAAAACAAAGCTAAATTTTGCGAACATTGCGGAACCGCAGTGCATTTCGATATGGATTCAAAGGAAGACATTTCCGTCCAAGAAGAATCTGATGACGAATCCTGGTTAAAGGAGGTGCCGACCCAAACAAGAATTCTATTCCGATTAAGGGGCGTGATCTTTCTTTTAGCACTGCCAGTTATTTACTGTTTGCCTTTTATTGCGCTTGGAGATCATTTAAGTTTTTCGCTAAATGATTTAATGGAATCCGTAAAAAACGCTAGCAGAGATGTAAACGACTTTTCCATGCTCAACAAAGCAATGATTGCATTCGCCTATATAATAGGAGGAGCAGCAGCGCTAAGCTATTGCAACACAGAGCTTGCTGCTCTAGCTGGAATAATTTGCACGGCGGATCTAATATTTATTATTCACGGAAGCATCAATTTTATGTTTTTTCTAACGCGTTCTCCCGATGCGACTCCAGCATCTGGAGCCATAATCTTGTTGGTTTTGTTTGTTCTCGGCACCCTTCTAAACGCCTTAGAGATAATTCTACTGATAAAAAAAATATTCAAAAAGTAACAATGAGTTCCAGCAAGAAAAAATGAAGAAATTTTTATTCGCAATTCTATTAGGAGCGCTGAATATCTTCGCTGCTCATGTCGCAGTACTAGAAACCATCGGTGCTCCAAATACACTTGATCAAAACGAGCGCATGGTCTTGACCGACATTTTGCGACAAATTGCAGTTACAACGTTACCCAATTATATGGGCTATACAATTATGACCCGCGAGAACATCAATGTCATGCTTCCACCGGGAAAGGCGATAGAAGATTGCGAGGGGGAGTGCCTTGTTGAAACAGGGAAGAACATTTCGGCCGATTATGTTGCACAAGCAAGAGCCGGAAAATTCGGGACAAATCTGACCGTGACGGTAGAACTGTATGAGACCGCGTCCGGGAAATTGATGTCGAGCTATGTCTGTCAGGGGGCTGACGCCATGGAACTCATGTCAGAAATAAAAAAAAGAACGCCATCTCTTTTTTCTATCATCAAAGGTCAACAAACATATTCTGGTGAAGGAAACGAAGGCTTCTCGCAAATACAGCAGGGTTCGTCTTTTACTATAACAGGAACCAAGCAATTTTTGATAAAGGTTGAATCGAAACCTCCTGGAGCAATGCTGAGTGTTGATGGCAAACCAAAATGCAAATCAACACCTTGCATAATACAAATTGCTGAAGGCAGTCACACTTTTTCATTTGCGTTGGATGCTTATTTTGACAAGGACACCTTATTAGATGTTTACGAAAACGAGCAGAACCTGAGAATTGAGTTATTTCCAAATTTTGGCAAACTTGAAATAAGCCCCAAATTACAAGATGGCTATGCAAAAATTTCCGAATTAGATATACTTGTTGATGGAGAAAAACAAAAAAAACGAATATTGCATCTTGCAGCAGGTACTCATCACATAAAATTATCGCATCATTGCTACGAGCCATTATCTTTTGACGTAACCGTAAAACAAGGGAGCGATTTAAAATTTGATGGACCAATGGAACCCGCCATGGGAGGTCTTTCGTTAACCGCAGAAGATGAAAATGGTCCTATATCCATTCCTTTGTATATCAATGGTAAACAAAAAGGAAAAACTCCTCTTTATGAACCGATCCCCATTTGCGCACAACTCAGCATCGGAAAGGCAAAAGAACCTATTTCGGTAAAATTAAAATATCACGAGACAGTCAATTTTGTGTATAAAAAAGGGACCGAATTATTAAAAGACAAGGACGGAAATGTATACAAAACAATAAAAATAGGCAATCAAGTTTGGATGGCAGAAAATCTTAAAGTTGTCACTAAAAAAGGTTGGTTTTTTTCCGATGAAACTAGCGTAAACCCGTCCAAAGACTGGAAAAAATACGGAAAACAGTACACCTGGGAAGATGCAAAAAAAGCATGTCCCACAGGATGGCACCTACCAAGCAAAAGGGATTTCGAAACCTTATTCGCTGCTGTCGGGGGCATAGGCAAAGCAGGGTATGCTCTTAAATCGACACAAGAGTGGGTTCAGATCTATCGCGAGCGTCCGGATGCCAATGGCTCAGACGAATTTGGCTTTTCCGCTTTTCCTGTTGGATACCGTACAAACGGCAGTTCTTCCGATGGCACAAGCAATTCTGCTTACTTTTGGAGTTCAGACTCCCTCAATGTAACCAGAGGTTCGAAAAAAGCACTATGCATGTGCCTATCCAGCAATTACAGAGAAGCCGACTTCTGTTCTCATTTTGTTGATTTCAGACTTTCAGTGCGTTGCGTTAAAGACTAAGGAGTAAATTTCGGTCCGCATGCGTTCAAACGGAGCCGCGACATATCCGTGAGCCCCCGCATGATGCACTACAAGGTGAAAAAGTTCGGATTATAAAAATCCCTTCCCGAAGGAAGGGACCCTCTCAACCAACCCCGGAAGAATCACCCATTAACTTTCGTTAACTCCGACAGAGACTTCGCTAGTTTTATCCTCTCCCACAATTCATCTTTGTGGCTTTTTATTGTAGCTAGAGCCCTCTCATTTTTTACAATATCCTCGCAGAGGGCACAAACACATGTATATTTATTCTTGAACTCGATATCAGGATCAATAGACGCCAAACAATCTTTCAACTGCAATGGGCCAAGGTATTTGATCGCTTGTATTACAATGTTCTTTTCGGCTTTTTTCACTATCGAGCTCATCGTCGCCTTAGACAAATCCCCTATATCCAAAGCGCTTCCGTCTCCACATTCGAATCCACAACAGGCCCACACGTGATTAGACGGAGAAACAATCACCGAACTCATGATTGTCGGGCACTTTCCGAGGAAAAAGTTTGTATTGCGCTTAAACTTGAACGACTTGTCACTAAGTTCCTCTGCAGCACGCCCTGATTTGGTAACCCATGTATTTGAAATCGCGTAAATCGTCCCGTCCTTATCCCTTTTGTCAAGAGGAAGTTCTCTCTCCTTGCTATTGAATCTGCGCTGCAACTTTTCATTAAATTGCGCTTCAACAAATTCAGGAGTTATTTTAGATTCCTTGGAGTAGGACACTCCCACAATTACGGCATGAAACCCTTTACCATGGCAAGCCTTCCAAGCGTTTTTCACATTTGAAAAAGGAACATATTTCACGTGATAATCATCAGTACTTATGTTGATTTCACTCAACCCACATTCAGCCAGGGTCTGGACCATCCTTTCCGCATCTTGGCGGGTTTTTGCCCAATGCGCATTTGTGACGATTCGAGAAGGAATTCCCAAACTGTCAGCATACGCAATAGACTCAAACAAATCCTCACCTAGAAGGGTCGGCTCGCCACCCGTAAAAATAAGCATGAAGGGGCCCCTCGAAACTTTTTTCATTTGATCAATGTTGTTCTTGATTTGGTCAAATGTCAAAATTTCTTTCCGGCCTTTCCCGGAACACATGATGCAATGAGAACACGCCGCATTGCACCTGTTTGTCGTTATTATGGTTAATTGAGCAGGTCTTGCTATCGATTGCTCCATCCTATTTCACCTCGACAGACGAAATCGTACATACGCGATCCTTGAGCCGTATCGTTGCACGAATCCGTATCCCTTCCCTTACATACTCGACCTTGCGGGTTATAACTTCGTTTGTTTTTTTCTCTTCAAGAATCGAAGTGGGATTAAGCACAGCTCTTCTAAGCATGGCCTCGGTTCTTAATTGAGTAAGGTCCAAATCCTTCATTCTTTTCAAGTCTTCATGGAACTGCGCATATATCGCAGTCGAGACATTGAATTGCACCCTCGAACTGAGATCTCTTGGCGCGGATATACTCGTTGTTTTTGTCCAAAAATGTACATACGTCCACAAAAAAGTCGTATTATACAAGAACGCATTGATCGAGGCAGAAGCATAATTCGACAAGAAGCTGTTGACAAACTGTTTTGCCTTAGCCTTTGTTAAAGGAGAAGCAAAATCTTCCACGCTCAAGTAGACACCCTTCTTCTCCGTAGGGAATTTCAAGAATCCCATATATTTGGAAATGAATTTATGCGGGTCAGAATCAATCAGGGCAGCGACCTTCGCATTCTTTTTAACGGTCGCTATGAGCGACGTGATATTGTCCTGCAAGGACGCCAACTCTTTCTTGGTATAGAAGGAAACTGCATTTTGCAGACAGGCTTCTTCTTTTTGCCTACTTGCAGATTTAGTCAGCTTTACATCTCGAGCCGTAGCAGTCCGCGAATTTTTAAAAGTTGCAGTTGTTCTTGTTGCCATAGTAATCCTTTTTTTTGAGTGGTTTTTGAGATAACTTATTTCCAGAATTCCTTTTCATCTTTACAACATTGGCATTTTGTCGAGATGCGTTTTGCAAAATTGGCCTTAGTCAGATCGCCAAATTTTTCTGCCTGTTCAGGGTATTTCACCTTAATGATTCTACTCAACAGCGAACCATTCTCCTTGAAAAAGATTCTGTAATTGTCACTATTTTCTATTTTCGACACAACTCCAGCAAGCTTAGGACGTTTTTTCGTTTTTGCCAATTTCTTTAACTTCGCAATCGAATTTAGGGCCATTTGCGTAAACGACTTTCCAGAATCATTCGCAAAGAGTTTATCAATATTCGTCTCGAAAATTTCATCTGCATTTAATGTAATCTCAACTTTGTTATTGATGCTAATATTCCTTTTTCGAGCAAAATGCCCACAGCATTTGCGCTGCTTATTTTGTAAATGAAGTGTTGAATCTTCGAAATTCAAATACAGCGTTACAGGCGGCTTGTAACGACCAAAACTGTGGCTCCGTTTACTGATGAATTCTTTTCTGTCCTTGTATTTTTTTCGCCATGCGTCATTAACATAGATAACCTTCTTCACCTTTTGCACTTTTTTACAGAAGTCTATATCAACATCGTAATAATGCGGTTTTTTGGAGCTACACGTAACCGTATAATGCGTATCACTAGGAATATCTTTTGTATTGATTGTATAATTTATAGTCCCCAAGGATTCAGAATCCCTTATTTTTGTAAGCCAAAGGTCAACATCATCATTGTCCGAGGCATGAGACCAGTAATTTAAATTGATATTTTCGCCGGCGCGAAGGAAAGAATTCCAACATATTCCCTTTGTAGCCAAGGAGACAGTCTCCCCTGTATCCGCCTTTATTCGGCCTGTCGGAGGCGCCTTACGACCATTAATTGAATTTTCCATATAAATTTCACCAGCACCACACGGATCGGTATCATCTAGGACGTGCATCTGCTTTACCTTTACTTCCAAATCGGCAGCTCCCGGTTCCGTGGTCTCGATTTTCTCATCTACTTTATCGAAGAAATGCATAATCAAACCAGCAGTGTGCGAAATCGTCTCTGGAATCAAGTCGCTTGCAATTTCCACACAGGCGGAGTTTCTCAAATCTCCATTCCATTCCCTTTCTAACTTATATGTATACGGATCAAGCGGATTAAAATGTTCCCAATGATACGGGTGTCCCTTGCTTTTTCCATCTACATCATCACTGTCATAACATCTAGATTTTTTCCCGAGATTCTTGAAGTAATCTATCATTTCCCATTCTCGCTTGTATGTTGCGAGATCAGTCGACGCCACGTTCCAACGAACAGGCAAAGCTTTTTCATACGCCGTATCATTCTCTTTGGCCAACACTTTAAGATTATCTTCAATAACAAGACCGGTATAATACTCATATTGGTCATCATCAATACCGGTTCCATCCTTCGTATCTATCAAGCCACCCAGCCCTATCTTTTCTAGAATCATCGCAACCGGATAAAATCCAGCATGCGGATCACCATGCATATGGCAAGGCGTACCAACATCGGCCAGCAAGTGACAAACTCTTCCAAGGTTCAAATACGCCCTTTCTTTTTCCCCTTCTTTATATTGTTTTACCAAAAGCTTCCAATATTCCCTCGCACGTACCGGTGCAGAGCGGAATTCATCCAACGTGAGCGTTCCAGCCTTACACAAGGCAGTAATTGGAGCGGCGATAAGCTCAATTATTTCTGAATTTATCTCGGACAGCAATTCGCCCCAAAGATGACCTCCCAAACATTCTGCAATAACATCACATATGTAATCAATATCCAACACCAGCCCACGACTTTCGTCCATACGATCATTCCAAAAATGTTCCATCCAATGTTGGTATTTGCCTGGTGCAGCCTTTTCGAAAGCAGCCTTAACAAGAGGATCACGTATTGTCGGCTCACTAATTTCTGATGGAATTTTGGGTTTGTCTTCTAAATACGCGCCCAGCATGACAAGATCAAAATAAGTTTCTTGTTTCAATCCACCGACATCATCCACACCATTTATACCGAGTTCACTTTTTATTTGATTCCATTTCGTTTGCCGGATCTTTTCACCCAGCAATTTCAATGACATATCACCAAGGAGTTGGGCTGCAGCCTTTACAATCACGTAATGAACTTTGGTATTCATTTCAACCTCTTTTTTAATTTATATTAATAATACATTCTACTACCACGTCATAGTCGTCTACAACGAGTAAAAATTGAATTACAGGAAATTGTTTACAAAATAAGCAGGATGTTTCTTTTTTCAAGCAAGTTAATCTAAAACAACATAACATTCACACACGCCATAACAAACTCATCAACAATGTAGTACTTAAGCCATACAACAAAAGAAAGCGATTTGTTAGCAATCCTGCACTACGTCAGAAGGAAGCCAGAGTAAAATTTTACATTTCGAATGAAGCCTAAGAGAACGAGTTACTATGGGAATAGATTGTATTCATCCGTCCACTCAGCGCTTCCTATTTTTTAAAATGTATCTCTAGCAACAAATCACGCACAATACTTTGTATGGCGATTGTAATACAACAAGTATATAAAGTACAATTTAATCGAAGCCCAAGCTTCCTTACTGCTTCGGGAACCGTTTCACATCGAACGGCAGACGGTTTTCTTGAATGGTCATGCGAGCAAACATGTTGACCGCGGCAGAAACGGTAATACCCACCGATTTGCAGAAATCCGTGAACTTTTCCTTTGTTTCCTTGTCCATTCTTACGGAAATTATGCCCATATTCATCTTATAAATCAATTCCACAGTTTGTTTTTTTCGTATAAATTCAACCTCATCAAACAAACCCGATTCAAATAATAAAAAATTTCAGACAAAAAATAGCTTGTCCATAGTAAAAAATGTGGATTTTTACTTCTTTCGTTTTCATCCGATTTAAAAAAATATTCTTAATTTATATATATTTTTACATATGTATGAAAGACCAGAGCAAACTCCTCACCTCTCGCCAAAAAGAAATTCTTTCCCTGCTCCGCAAAGGCCTCACAAACAGTGAAATCTGCAGGGCACTGAATATCTCGGCCAATACCGTCAAAGTCCATCTCGCCAACATCTACAAGGCGCTCGAAGTCACAAACAGGACTGAAGCGGTTTCAACGGATATCACCAAAAGCGCAAGAAGGCAAACAACGGACGACGACATCCACATCACCATTACGGGATGCGACGGCTTAACCGCCACGCCTCTGGCGAAGGGGCTCTCCCTCGCCATCGTCGAAGCCCTGCATCACTACCACCTATTCCGAATCAACGGCAGTATCGCGCCGCAATCCCCACCGACCTACCAGATCCAGGTAACGGGAACCCCCGAGAAAGACGAGAACCTGTTCGTCACGCTATACAGGGGCGACACATCCGAAATCCTGTGGTCCGTCTCGCAAAAAATCGGGGACGGGGACGACATCCAGTTCCTTGCCTCGCAGATTACCATCCAGCTGTTCACCCACATGGTCTCTTCCGCCGCGCGCACCTACGAAACCGACAAGGAAAAGTTCCCGCGATGGTGGTTCGCCTCCTGCTACGCCAATATCCAGACCGATAGCGGCAACAGGGATGCCTTTGACGAAATCGTTTCGACTCTGGAAGCACTGCACGGTGAAGAAAACCACCACACCTACGTGGCCTACTCGCTCGTTTCGGCCTACTACGTGGCAATCAACGAATCCTGGGTAGATGCCGAATGCTACGGCGCCAAGATAGGGGAAATCGCATGTTCCGAAATGCGCAAGAACCCCTACTCCATCTATTCGCAGTTCATGATGGCGCTCTACAACATCGTCATCGGAAACAAGAGCGAGGCCATCGCCTATTTCCTGCAGATCCTGGATGCAAACCCGAACGATTTCAGGGTCAGGCGCATGTTGGCGCAAATCTACATGCTCGTCGGGAAAGAGGACAAGGCCCTGGCCCTCCTCAACGAGAACGAGCGGTTCTTCCCGGAATCGTCCGGTCAACCGTTCCAGTCCACGCCAAGGGCGTTCATCTACTTTTTGCAAGGGAGATTCGCCGAGAGCGAGGAAGCCGCAAGGCAGGTCCTGCTATTCCACCCCGAGACGCCCCTCGCACGCCTAATCCTCATCGCCTGCAACAACAAGAAGGGCGACTTCGAACAAAGCGACAAGCACATCCGGAAATTTTTCGAATACCACCCGCACTTTAAAAAATCGGACCTGGAGCACCTTCTCTCAGGGATTGCCCCCTCAAAGAAGGACATCATTCTTGACAGCGTCAAGAATGTCTTTCCGTAAAGATTAGCCTCAAAAATAGTCCATTCGGGTTATGGACAAATAGTACTTTTGCAGTTTATCTTTAAAACCACAAACAAAGGAAACTGCAAAATGAAAACAGAACCCAAGAATCCGGACGATTTTTACAAACAGAAACTCACCCTTTTGAATCTGAAGGCAGGGGATATCCTCACCTTCGAAGGCGAAGACAACGACCTCATTTCGAGCCTCATCATGAAGCTCACGAATTCCAAGGTGACGCACGGGGCGCTCTACTTCCAGGACAGTCCCGTCCAGGCCCTTGCCGACGCGGGCACGACCGGCCTGCACGCCCATGAAATCGCAGACAAGGAAACCTCCAGACGCGCCTACGTCTGCCGGCTCACGCAACCCGGAAGCAGCGATTTCTTCTCCGATGCCGAAATCCTGCCCGTGATGCAGGCCGCCAAGATTTACCTCGACGAAAACCTGCCCTACCCCTATTCCGACCTCCTGTTGCTCGCCATGATTCTCGTCTACAAGGACATTTCCGGCGTAAGCATCAAGCAGCACGTCATTATTGGGATACTCAAGATTGTCTCCGCCGAAATCAAGAAGCTGATCGACGAGAAGGTGCACGAAGGCAAGCATACGATGGTCTGTTCCTCGTTTGTCTACCAGTGCTATCTGGACGCATCGAAAAAAGACGACCGCCTGAAGATCGCCCTCGACAATGCAGACATCCGGGGCATCCGGCAGGCGAACAATGTAAAGACGCTCTTCGACCTTTACGCCGAACACGCCGCGGAATACAACTTCAGCGAGAACGCCTTCTCGGTCCAGGAGAACTCCGGCAAGGAAGAAAAGCTGGAAGACCTTCTTAAGGAAGCGCTGCAGGACACCGACAGCGAACACGTGATGCTGCTGAAGAACAACTTCCTCAGCAACGCAATCGAGGATTTCCTCAAGACCCTCCTGAAATTTTTCGGATACACGTTCTCTTCCATCAAGGAACTCATCGAGAACGCCCGCGAGCTGCAGTCGATGTTTGTCACGCCGAACGACCTGTGCTTCAACATCGAAAACGCGCAGAAGATCGGTTTTGTCAACCTGGACCGCACCAGCGAAAATCTCCCCAGCGACAAGATTACAACCAAATACAACATCAACCTCTAACTATCAAAAAAGGAGCATTATCATGGCTGAAGAAATCAAGACAGTCAAGGCCTTCACCCTTCACAACGACGGAGCGTTCGTCGCCCGCATCAGGGTCCACTGGATCAACCCGATGGACGGTTCGAGCGGCGATTACGAGTCCTCCGGCTACCACGACATCTGCGCCGCCGCCGAACGGACCCTCAACCTGAGCGAAGCGGGATTCGCCGAAGGCACCCTCGTCCGCCTGCACGCGGTGGTCGTGCTCGGCAAGGACCAGGACGCCGACCGTTACTACGTCTACAGCGCAAACGGTGGCATCGCCGACTACACCATCTCGGGAACGACGCTCATCAATTCCCTCAAATTCAACGGCCTGAACTGATTTCCGGCACGCGAAAAGCTCTCCCTATGGCGATTTTGAATCAAAATCGCCATTTTTGGCGTTGAAGAAAGAGCAACGGAAACTTGATCCGACACGCCCTCCCCCGGGACGCTCGCGCCCTTATTTAGGTAAATTTTGGATATGGTTGACGTACTCGAATACCTTGAATACCGCGATTTCTTGAAGGACTGGTTTGCCGAAAGCAAGAAGGACAACCCGTTCACCAGCTATCGCTACCTGAGCCAGAAGACCGGCGTGGACCCGGCGTGGCTCGTGCGAGTATTCCAGAAGGGCGGGCACCTGAACGAGGACTCGCTCCCGGTATTCATTCGCCTCTGCAAGCTCGACGACCGCAGGGCGGAATACTTCAAGACGCTCTACCGCTTCAACAAGACAAAAGCCAAGCAGGCGCTCAGCGAACTTTACTACAAGCTCATGGAACTGCGCGAGATGGAAACGCGCGTGCTCACCGAGCCCGAACTCGCCTATTTCGGGAGCTGGAGCTGTTCTGCGCTCCGCGCCCTCATCGGCATCACGAAGGACACGAGCGACATTCCGGAACTCGCGACCCACCTGAACCCGCCCATCTCGCACGACGAGGCACGCAGCGCTCTCGAGATTCTGAAAAAACTCGGGCTTGTCGCTCCCGACGGCAACGGCGGCTGGAACATCACCGACCAGATCCTTTCTACCGGCGGCGAGGTCAAGAGCCAGGCCGTACGAAATTTCCACAGGCATACCATCGAACTTGCCCAGGAATCCATCGACCGCCACAAGCCCGAAGAACGCGACATTTCGAGCGTGGTGTTCACCGCGGCAGAGGACGACCTGCCCGAAATCAAGCACCGCATCGAGGAATTCCGCCGCGGACTCCTGCAGTTTGCCCGCAAGAGCGAGCGCGCCGACCGCGTGTACGCCATGAATATCGCGATGTTCCCGCTCTCCGACAGGGTCGAAGACCCGGCTACCGCAGACGACGGCAACCCCAGCCCGAAAAAGGAGGGCTAGGCGATGCGCGGACTTTTCAAAAAAATGTATTTTTCCAAGGTGCAGCGGAACATTTCGACATTCGGCCTGGGACTGATCGCGCTTTCGACGGCGGCGGTCCTTTCGGCATGTTCCGACACCGACAAGACGGCAGGCGGCGGCCCGAGCGGCACCGATGCCGGCAACGCCATCATGGCACAGCTTACGGTCGACGGGCAGCCCGCCGCTTTCGCGAGGGTCAAGCTCAGCGAGAGCGAAAGCCTTGACGCGGCCGACAACGAATTTACCAAGGCCGACAAGAACGGCAAGGTCGTATTCGAAAACGTGGCCGAAGGTACATACACCCTTGAAGCTAGACTCGACGGCAAGGCCCTCCAGAAGGAAGTCTCCGTCGAAGGTTCCGATGTCGACCTGGGCAAGGAAGCGCTCGAAGAGACGGTCTCCATCGCGGGTTCCGTAGGCGATGGCGCCGAAGGCACGGTGAAAGTCCGCGGCATGGCGCATTCGGCCAAGGTAAAGGACGGCAAGTTCTCCATGGACTCCCTCCCGGCAGGGCCGATTAGCCTGGTGTTCATCCCGAACAAGAAAGGCGCCGACACGAGCAGCACCTACATGAAGGTCATCGCAGGCGAAAGTTCCACCGCGAGCACGTTCGCCGAAGAGAGCCGCGCGCTTCTGCTCGACGACTTCCAGGACTCCAACTACCAGAACCGATTCATGCCCGCACGCACTTACGACGGCGGCTGGTGGTATTTCGACTACAACGAAGAAACGGTAACGCCCAAATTTACCGACAACGGGTCCAGCCACAGGTTCAGCCTCGAAAGCGAGGATGGCAATATCGTCGCGCATGTGGCGGCGACATTCGGTGAAGCGGTCAAGGATTCCTCCGGCGAGACGCAGTGGCCCTGGGCGACGGTCGGCATCGAGCTCGGTAAGAGCGACAAGAGCCTCTGCAACGACATATCCTCCGTGGATTCCATCGCGTTCCGCGCTAAAGGCGAGGGCGCCATCGTATTCGGACTCATCGACGAGACGCAAAGCAGCCAGATTATCGCGCAATCCGAATTCACGCTCGGCGATAAGTGGGAACGCATTTCCATACCGCTGGCCGACATCCTGGATCCGCAATTCTCCTACACCTGCGTGAACCAGCTCGTGTGGAGCTTCAAGCCCAACAACGAAGAAAAGACCGTCAACTTCTGGCTCGACGACATCGAGCTTACCGGCGGCAAGCGCCTGAGCATCTGGAAGCGGTAATGTCCGGAGCCCGCGCGGTCACCACCAACCAGACCGATATATACGACAAGCTCGAAGAAGCCGTACGCAAGTACGCCTCTACGGAGTATTTGCGCCCGATTGCGGACCATACGCGCACGGCATTCGCGGAAGCGGAGAAGTTTGTTTTAAACTTTTATGAGAGCGCGAGCCACACCACACATAAAGTAATTCTCGATTCGGGTTGCGGCACCGGCGAAAGCACGTTAAACATCGCATTAACAAATCCGGGCATTCCCGTCATAGGCATCGACAAGTCCGCGGCCCGGCTCACGAAGGCCGGCGGTGCAGGGAACGGGACGGCAACCTTCCCGCAGAACGCATTCTTCGTGCGCGCGGAACTGCTCGACTTCTGGCGGCTCGCCCTCGGGAAGGTCAAGGCAGGCCAGTGGCACATCCCCTACCATGCGCTCTACTACCCGAACCCATGGCCCAAGCAGAGCGAAGCCACGAGGCGTTTCCACCTGCACCCGATTTTCCCGACGCTCCTCCAGCTCGGCGATGCCATCGAGCTGCGCACCAACTGGGAAATATACGCGCGGGAATTTGCGGAGGCGGCACGGATTGCCGCTCCCGAGCGGACCATCGCCCGCGAGCCTTTTGATTCCGAGCATCCCGTCACCGCGTTCGAGCGCAAGTACAAAGAAGCCCGCCAGCAGCTGTGGCGGGTCATCGTCTCACGCGATTGAAGCTACCCTAGTCGCGGTCGGCAAGCCACTTCAGGTAAGCCTTGAATTCCCTCGTCGACTGCACATGCACCTCGGTTCCATTCATAATCATGAATTCCGAAAGGCCATACCTGTCGCCCTTCGAGCCCCAGTCATAAGTGTATCCCAGACGCGTCCACGGATAGCCATGGGCCTTGTAGTTCTTCGCCCAAGCATCGTCGAACCAGTTCCTGAGCCACATGCCGAGGCTATCCAGCTGCGAATCGTCTTCTTCGTTGAACCGGCAGGTCATCTCGGCGCTCGCGATGTCGGGAATGTAGGCGGGACGGATCATGTCCTTGGGATTCACCCAGACCGTCGTGAAGTGCGTCAGTTTCTCCCCGCGCGGGAGTCCAAGGAGCTGACGGATGCGAAGCGGCCAGTTACGGACCGACTTGCGGTTCGTCTTGAACCATTCCAGCATTTCCTTGTCCGAGAACACGCGCACTTCGTTGTCGAACGTGACCTTCTGGACATCCTTGAACATATCGGGATTGGCATGCGCCACCACCATCAGCACCATGTTCCTGTCACCGTTCCACGTTACTTTGTTTGAATTTTCGTCAATGGAGATCAACGGGCGGATATCCTCGCACGAACCGTCGCGGGCAGATTCGATTGCTGCCTCGTATTGGACATCCAGCAGGGAATCCTTGTTCGCGAAGCTCTGTACGGAACCGTCGGTACTTACGACTTCGCAATAGGGTATATCCGACGCAGCCACTGCGACCTTTTCCTTCTTGAAAAGCTCATCGATCAGGGCGTCATTGTGGTCGAACAGTTTGTCTCCCTGGACAAAAGAAATCACGATCTTGCAGAATCCGCTATCGGGGATAACGATTCCCGAAGAGCCCTTGTTCGCAGAAGTCGTGTCCAGGACGAACTTATTGTCGTTATCGCCACAGCTGTAGCTATAGCTATAGAGGGTCGCGCGGCCCGGCTTAAGGTGGGTATAGAACAGGTTATCCTGCTCCTCGCTCCACGCGGGCTTCACGACAACCGTGGAGTCTCCAATCTTTGCATAGTGGGGATTCGCCTCGCTGCAATAAAAGGCCGGCTGGCGGAACACACCAATGACCCCGGATTTCCCCTTGAAGGTAGCGCCATCGCGGACGAGCAACCCGTGGGTACATGCGGAAACAAGGACCAAGCCCAAAAGGGCGGCAAAGAGCCTGAGAAGACCCAATCTTTTCATCTTTTTACCTTCCTAAACGCCTAAAAGGCATTTTACCGATAAATTCCCTATAAATATAACTCCCTTTTGCAAAAAAACAATGTAAATTTCATGAGGGGATTCTTGGAAGGAGTTTCCAAAGAAGGTGTCCGGATTTATGAAAAACTTTCTTTTGGCCAAATCACACAGTCCAGCGGCCTACTGGGCCTGCGCCATAGCGCTTATCGCATTCGGGCTGCTGCTCAACATTGTCCCTGCCAAGCTAGCCCTATACTTCGAACTCCCCGTATTCCTTGATTCTATCGGCACAATCCTTGTCGCCATGCTGGGCGGCACGCTTCCCGCCGTCATCGTCGGCTTTTTCTCCAACGCCTTCAACGGCATCTCCGACATCACGACCCTCTACTACGGCATCATCAGCATCCTGATCGGCGTCGCGGCGGCCCTTTTCCAGCAACGGAAATTTTTCCTCCATGTCCCGAAAATCATCGCAAGCGTCCTCGTTTTCTCGCTTATCGGCGGCGGGCTCGGTTCGATTCTCACCTACTTCCTCTATGGCTACGACTTCGGCGAAGGCATCTCGGCCCCGTTCGCAAACGCCATCTACAGTACCCTCGGTTTTTCCAAGTTCTTCTCGCAGCTCTCGGCAGACATCGTCATCGACATTTTCGACAAGGCTATCGTCGTCGCGGCGGCCATCATCGGCTACAGGTTCATCAACGACCACTTCAAGCACCTCTTTGCAAAGGTGTTCCTCTTCGAGCCCTACATCAACCACCAGCACAAGCTTTTCAAGCATTCCCTGCTCAGCAAGGTCGTCATCATCGTCATCGCGGCCGAAATCCTGCTCGGCGCGCTAGCAAGTATCACCGGATTTATCCTCTACAGGCAAGTTTCCATCGGCAAGTTTACCGATATCGCCAATGGCCTCTCCGAGGCGGCATCCGTCGTCATCGACGCCGACCGTGTCGACGAATTCATCGAACAGGGGCACAACGCCGAAGGCTACGACGCGATAGAGAAGCTCCTGTACAGGATCCGTGACGGGTTCCCCCAGGCACAGTACCTCTACGTCTACAAGATTCTCGAGGACGGCTGCCACGTCGTATTCGACCTCGTGTCCAGGGACGGCGAAGCGGGAAGCAGCCCCGGAGATCTCGTCGCATTCGACCCGAGTTTCAAGCCATACCTTTCCAACCTACTCAAAGGCGAACCCATCGAGCCCATCATTTCCGACGACCAGTACGGATGGCTGCTTACCGTCTACAGGCCCCTGAAGAACAGCGCCGGCAAGACGGTCGCTTATGTCGCGGCAGACATTTCCATGGGCGAAATCGTCTATGACCAGGCAAAGTTCTTCATCAAGCTGCTCTCGATGTTCTTCGGGCTTTCCATTATCATCATGAGCATCGTGCTGGAATTCGCAAAGCGCGGAATCGTGCATCCGGTGAACAGGATCGCCTCGGCGGCCATCCACTTCGCCTACAACTTGGAACAGGGTCGCGAAAACAGCCTCAGCGAACTCAACACCCTGAATATCGGCACCTCCGACGAAATAGAGCACCTCTACAAGGCCATCAACAAGATGGGCATCGACTCCGTCGAATTCATCCACCGGTTCGAGGCGGCAGCCGATCGCATCGCGAAGATGCAGGACGAAATTATTATCAACTTCGCAGAAATGGTCGAAGCGCGCGACACAAGTACCGGAAGCCACATCAAGAAGACAGCCTTCTACGTGGAGGCCATCGCGAAGGAACTGCAGCGCGAAGGCAAGCTCCCGGACATCATCGACGACGCCTACATCGCAAAGCTCAAGCGCTCGGCGCCGCTCCACGACATCGGGAAAATCGCTGTGTCGGACCTCATCCTGAACAAGCCGGGAAAACTCACCGACGAAGAATTCGCCATCATGAAGAGCCACACGATTGAAGGGTTCCATATTCTCGCGAAGATTGTCGACAATACCAACGATTCGCTGGACGACGACTATCTAAAGGAAGCCATCGAGATGGCGCATTACCACCACGAAAAATGGGACGGCACCGGCTACCCCACGGGAATCAAGGGAGATGCGATTCCGCTTTCGGCAAGAATCATGGCTGTCGCGGACGTGTTCGACGCCCTCGTGGCCGAACGCATCTACAAGAAGCCCTTCACCTACGAAAAGGCCATGTCCATCATTACCGAAGGTTCCGGCAAGCATTTCGACCCCATGGTCGTCGATGCCTTCTGCAAGATTTCGGAAAAGCTCTACAACGAGCGCACCAAGCTTAACGAGGACGGCAAGCCCGCATAGCACCACACAGCAGGGTTATTCCCTGTGCTCATGCAGATATAGGTTCGCCTCGGGAACAGCGAGGTCGGAGCCCTTTATTTTCCATTCGTCGTCGGTACCGGTGCGGTACTTCACCACCACGCGGTAGCGGCTGTCCGTCTGCAATACGGCCTGCGGGACCGTCCAGAAGTTTTCCGTACCCACGACCATCTCGAGCTCGTAGAAGTCGCGGGTATCTATACCGTAAATGGCGATACCCTTGACCATGTCCTTCGGGTTGCGCACCTGGATAATGCTCCAGAATTCGCTCGCGCCTTCCTTGATCCAGAGCGACGTTGAATCGCCCCACACGCCGTTGACGCCTTCGCAGCTCACGAATTCCCATTCACCGTAGTAGCGGCCCACGCGATTGCCCATGATGTCAGCGGCAGGGGCGCCGCCCAGATCCACCCCGCAGTTCGCGTCAGGACAGCGGTCGGTAATGCGCACGGTCACCTCTTTCCAGCCTTCGGGCGTCCTCGCCCTCACATGCACGCAACCGCCACAGGCTGCACCGCCATCCCACGGACCCTTGTCATCGCCCGGAGAAACATTCACGTGAATCGCCGCGTAATACTGTATGTTCGTTTGTCCGTAATTGCAGGCACCACCCAGGCTCGTTTCTTTTGCCGTGATGCTCCCGTAGGTAGTGACAGAACCCTTACCGCCGTTTTCGGTGAGTTCGGGGTCTGCCGCAGTGTAGCTATCGCAATCGGTACACTTGCCGTCGTCGCCGGAGGAAGAAGATGCCGGAGCAGTTTCGCTGCTGCTGGATGCAGGCTCCGTTTCGCAGGAACTGGATTCAGGAGTATCGCTAGACGCGGGCGCCTCCGAGCTCGAGGACACAACCTCGGCAGAACTCGATACCGGCGTAAAACTCGACAAAGCCTGCTCCGAAGAACTTTCCGGCACCAAGGTATCTGCACCGGAACTAGAATCGTCACCGCAGGCGACGAGAAACGCAGAAATGGCAAAAAATGCAAGCGAGATGAGCTTCATATGGATTAACCTATGAATTAATGCTTTTATTACCCCACTCCGCCTCTTGCCCAGCCGTAGCCTTGCACGGCCATATCAATGAAGTGGTTCAGGAGCAGGTTGCTTTTGACGTTGAATAAATCAATGTCATAGCAATCGGGCAAATGCGGCGGGTTCTGAGCATCTAGAACTTCTTCGATCGTGCTCTTGACTTTAGCGCGGGTCTGTTCGTCTTTGTACCAGTCCACCACGAGAATTTTCTGTCGGTTTTCCTGCAATTTCTGGAACAAGGCCTTGGAAGTTAGCAGGACTTCCTGTTCCTGCGCCTTCGTCAGCTTTTTCCCCATCACGAGAAGGTCGAATATTTCGAGTTCTTCGTCACTCAGGCCCATTGTCGCCGAGCGGGAATCTTCCTTTTTCAATTCTTCAACGAGTTTTACCAGCTGCTCGTAATAGTCTTCATTCTCGGTGCCGCCCGCATTGTAGCGGTTGATGATGTTGCGGAACCGTTCCGAGAACTTGATGCGCGTGACGTTGCGATTTATCATTTGCCGTAAGGCCTTCTCGATAAACTCTTTCAAGTCGTTAATTTCGATGGCCTTGTATTTTGTCTGCTTGATTTCCTTACGCAATCCTTCAGCATCAATTTTCGAAAGGTCAATCAGTTTGGAGCCGCGCATATACGAACCAGCGGCCGACACGTCACGAATTTCGGTTGCGTCATCAATCTTCACGCTTTCCGACGAGACGCTACTATCCAGCAAATCGCCCATGCGTTTGCGGGCCTTTTCAATCTTTTCATCGTCAATAAGCCTGAAGAATAGTCCGTGCAAATAAACAAGCGGGCTGAACTTTGGGTTGTTCCAGTTGCGTTCGAAAATTTCCGGCTTGGATGCTTCGTAAAGATTCATCAGCGTGTTCAGAATGACCTTAAACTTGTTGACATCCTCATCAACAGAAATGATGGTGTCGTAAGCGTTGCGGAATTCATCCAGCTTATCGAATGTGGACGCTCCGTCCAGAATTTTCTCGATATTGATATTCCGTTCCAACAGGAATTTATCGGCTTCGTCAATGCAAGCGTCAATATAGCCGATCAATTCGTCAATGTCCTTGGCCGGGAATTCAGTGCCGTCATCGCCAATGGCGTATGCGGCCAATGCCTGCTTCATAAACTTAAATACGTTCACGTAATCAACGATGATGCCGCACGGTTTTCCCGGATACACGCGGTTCGCACGAGCAATTGCCTGCATGAGCGTGTGGTTTTTCATCGGCTTGTCAAGGTAGAGCGTCGAGAGATTTGGGACGTCAAAACCCGTAAGCCACATGGCGCATACAAAAACCAATTGCAAGTTATCATCGGGATCCTTGTAGCGGTCTTCGATATCCTTGCCCTCGGGCGTAATTTCGTTCATCTTCTTGCGATGAGCAGTGATGTCAAGCCCCTGCGCCTTGAACTTTTCGTTTTCATCCGCTTCTTCCGAGACAATGACCGCCATCTCTACTTTATCCATGTAGTTCAATATGGCGGTCAGGCGGTTGTAATCCTCACTATCCTTGACAACGTTATTCCGTTCGATGGTCAGCGCGGTCTTTTCTTTTTTCCAGTAATGCTGAACCTTGTCAAACATCTTTACTGCGGTGAACTTGTCCACCGAAACGACCATACCCTTGCCGAGGAACCCACGACGTGGGAAATGATGTGCAATATCCCTAGCAATTTTATCCAGGCGGTCTTCGCGCTTAATGACTTCTAAAATGCGGGAGCTGGAATTTTCAAGCAACCTGGCTTCGGCATCGTTCAGATTTTCGTCTTCGATAATCGTCACGACATCGTCATCGAGGAAGTTGTTTTGCAAACCCACTTCAGGAACGCGGCGGCTATAGAACAGCGGCACCGTCGAGCCATCTTCCACAGACTGTGCGAAGTTGTATTCCGAAACATAGTCGCCGAACCACTGGTTAGTCAGGCGTTTGCTCCCTAATAGCGGAGTTCCCGTAAACGCAACGAAGTTCGCATTCGGCAACGCCGTGCGCATATTTTCGGCAAGAGTCTTGTATTGCGTGCGGTGCGCCTCATCCACCAACACGAAAATATCATCGCGGGTCGAAAGGACGGGGTACTTTTTGCCTTTGTCATAACCGAACTTATGAATCAGCGTGAATATAAAAGGTTTGTTCCCTTGCAAGTATTCGCGAAGCTGTTCGCCGTTCTTGGGCTGGCATTCATCTTGCGGGCCGATGATTTCTGTCCGCAAGAAGTTCTTGTATATCTGCGTATCAAGGTCTTCGCGGTCGGTGATAATAAGGAACGTGAAGTTGCCACTGAACTTACGCTTGACCTTACGGGCAAACATCGCCATCGAGTAACTCTTGCCGCTCCCTTGCGTATGCCAGAATACGCCCAACTTGCCGTCCAGTTCTTTGCGATTCTCTACGGCGCGGCACAAGTTATTCACACCCATAAACTGGTGGTTCTTGGCGATAATTTTTATAGAGCCGTTCTGGAACAGGATAAAGTTTTCAATGTAGTCAATAAGCGTTGCCTTGTCGAGCAAACTCCTGACCATATACTGCGCGCTTACGCCCTCGCCACGGATATGCTTGCGGTCAATCTTGTCGTCTTCGCTTTTCTTGAGCCATTCAAAGAAATAGTCGTAGCTTGCGTTGAATGCGCCCAACTTGGTTTCAAAACCATTCGAAAGAACGCACACCTGGTTCAGGGCGAACAGATTCGGGATTTCTTTCCGGTAATCCTGGAGGTTCTTGTTGTAGGCCTCTTCAATTTTGACGGTGCTGTTCTTGAGTTCGACAAAGACTAACGGCAACCCGTTGATAAACACCAGAACATCGGGGCGGCGAAAGTGATAGTGCCCCTGAATCCACATTTGCGAAACGGCAGTAAACGTGTTGTTCTCGGGGTTGGCGAAATCAATAAGCAACACATCGCCAAAATCCGGCTTGCCGTCCTTGACAAATGGAACGCGCACACCGTCGCGGATTTTCTTGTAGAGCGTGTAGTTAGTCGCCGTCATGTCGGTGCCGGAATAGTCGCGGACCAAATCTTGCGCAATCTCGTCTAGCTTGTTTGCGGGAATTTCGGGATTGAGCCTCGCGAGCGACTCGCGCAAAATATCAGGCAAAACGCACTGCTTTTTGCTAGAACGCCCCGTGCCATCGGGCAACACATCCATCTTTTCCGGAGACGGGTCGCAATGGACCACATCATAACCGAACTCCGGCGATTCCAGCATCTGGAGAATCGCCTGCTCGATATCGTCTTCGGAAATAAAGGACTTCATAGCGCTTACGCCGTTTTAAGCAAGTCGGGATTTTTTGAAATGTCTTCTTCCAAAAGTCCAAACAAATACTGCGCGCTTTGCCCGAACAGACCCAAGGAATCATCGTCTAGGCATTTGCCTGTCGGGGACATATAGACAATCCTGATGGCATCGTCTTCGGAGACCGCGTACTTTTCAATCAGTAGGCTTGCGACCTGCGGTATGAGGATTGTCTTTATCAGGTGATGCGAACTTTTAGACATATCAAACCTACAAGGTGTACGACTTCACAAAACGCAGAGTTTGCAAAGCCTTCTCCGTATTGAAGCACATTTGATCGTTAATCTTTTCGAATTTCAGGCGTTCAACGGCGTCTTCCTTACGCATCACCCCGGCCAGAACGTATTCAACCGTTTCGCCGACATTGTCGTTTGCAATTTTCCCAAAGACGATGTCGAAACCGTGACTATAGCGAATGTCGGAACGGCACTTGATGACCAGTTCCAGCCAATCTAGAGTCGCCCCTTCGAAAAACTTGGTATTGAGGCTTTTGGCAGCGGCTTCGTCAAATTCAAATACGCTCACAACAGGCTTGTGTTCGGCGGAATCCTGGCGCGTGTGCAAATTCGCAATTCGGGTCGCCCAGCGTTCAGCCTGCTTCTGGATTGTCGTCGTGTAAAAGCCAAAACCAAAATCGCGCCCCTTTTCGGAGGTGATAATCTTAGGGCAATTGATTTCGACATCCGAGCCGTGATAAAGAATCATTTTGCACCTCCGGACAACCATTTGTCAAAATAATCCATCAAGAATTCTTTGCCCATGCCGTGCAAATCGCCATAATCGTCCTGCAAGTGTTTCAGCAGGCCCGACGAAGCAAAAAGCTCATACACGTCACTGGAACTCTTATCGCAGTGCTCGGCATAGTTCTCAATACAAAATGTTTTAAACGACAAAACGGACATAACAAATCAACTTTTCAATAAATATATACAATAAAAGATTGGAGTTTACGGCGATTATCCCAAAATTGAGGCGATTTGGGCGATTATCCCTGCGGCAACCACGTTCCCGGCGATGTTTTGGCAAATTCCGTCGATCTTTTGCAAGACCTTTCGTATACCAGATTCGTCTTTTTGAGCAATCATATTCTTAATTTCAGAAATGTCGGAACTTAACCCATTCTCTTGAACTTCCGGCAAATGAAGAGCTTTGATATTCTGTGAAATTTGGTTTGTTAATTCGGTAACTTTTGCAAAATCAAGACCATTATTTATTGTCGCAGACGAGTTCATCATATTTCCGGCTATATTTGAATTAGATACATTTCCGTTAATGATGATTTGAATTGAAGGGATGTTTTTCACTCGATCTTGCTCTTCGATAGAAAAAGTAAGGTCTTCGCCTAAAATGCCTTCTTTTTCCAATTTCAAAGCCCAATCTAAAACAAGTTTACGGACTAAATGAAGTATCGATGTAACTTGTCCTGCCATAAAAATTTGGCGAACATGCAGAGGCTTTGGCATGTCAATAATTTCGTAAATGGCTAGTTGGTCATCGTAATTGAGTCGAGATTCTAACAAATTTTCTTTGGATTCATCAAGTTTTTCGATTTCTGCGATAGATTCGAAAACAAAGCGCATAGACCGTGGGTGACCGGCAGGAAAAGCAACGGGTTCCCACCGTTTAGAAGTATCTTTATACGCTTCTGTATTTACAGGAATATGGCGATATGAGGGGATAAGCGAATTGTCAACTCCTGCATAACCATTTATTTCCCTATTACAAAAATCTGCCATATCTGTGATAGACAGTTTCTGGGCTATGGCGTATGCTTTCAGAAGAAGGAAGTTGCAAGATATCTTATCATCTAAACACGCTTGCTGTAAATCTAAAACCATCTTTGCCATAAGAGTCTCTTTTACTATACCGCGAGTTTGCCGCTCATGAGGCGGGGCAAGAGCAGGTCGCGCTGTTTGATGAGGTTCTGGTTTTGGGTTTGCAAACAATTTATTTTTGAAAAAACAGGGGATAAAATTTTATGGAATGAGCAAATCTGCTCGTGATTTGGTCTTATTACTTTTAATTTTTCAAATTTTCCCTTGCTAAGATTTGTCATCGTGGCGCCAGTAGCTCCGAATAGATTTATCGTTTCTTTTAAAGATTTACAGGTAAAAAAAAGCCATTCTAACAATTGATGATCTTTGATTATAATTGAATTTATCTGCTGATTTGTATGAGCTGGTTTTGTATTTATTGCAACAACACCAGCAGTTCCAATACAAGAAACCATAATTGAATTTGCGGGCAGCAATTTTTTTGATTGAGAAAGATGCCCAATATTGGAGAGTTTTTCGTCTGTATTTGACACAAATATCTTGTTGTGCATATCAGGCGTCTTAACAAACAGGAAATCATTTCCATAGTTATCTGTTTTTTCCATAGACGGCGTTTTTCCTGTTTCTATACGTCCAAAATCTCCTAACACTGCTATTTTCCAGCCTTTAGGGATTCCGTTTTCGAGGGGGGTGGTTTCGTGGCCGGGGAAGCGGAAGCGAACGAACCATTCTTTGTAAAGGTTCTCCGCCATCTGTTCCAAAATCTTGATTCGCTTGTTGTTGTTTTCTATCAGGTTGTCGTAAGCGGAGAGAATGGAGGCGATGCGGCGTTGAGTTGAAATTGATGGTAGCTTTATTTTTATTCCATAATAACATTTTGATGTCATACTTGGAATACTAGCACCAGAATCTAAACCACTCAAATCAAGATATCTTAACATTCTATATAAATAATACGGAACGACTTTTTCTTGATTAATTATCGTATAATAACACGTGTCAACAGTCCAAAATTTGCCCTTAATATACTGAATGTTATTAAGCGTGCCTTTTCGTGGCAAAAGAACACTTTCACCATCATACAAATACTGATTTGCGTAGCGCATTACTCCGCCACTGCCTAAAACAGGATATTCGCCATCATCCAAGGAAGAATGGTCTTTCCCATTCCCAATTTTCAAGATATCACTCAATTTATACGTAGTATATTCCATAACATGATTCCTTGAATCTTTCGACTTCGCTCAGGATGACACTTCCTACTGTCTACCGTCTACTTTCTACTATTTAAACAATCCCTTCAAATTCTCGGCTATTTCCTTTTCCAACTTCTTCGCTTCGGCGCTTAACTTCGTGAAATCATCGTTCAGCCCGAGCATGGTCTGCTTGAATTCATCTTCGGTCATGCCGTCGTCTTCAATCACCACGCCCACGTAGCGGCCGGCATTCAGTGAGTAATCTTGGTCCTTGATTCCGTCTTCGCCGTCGATTTTCGCGACCTTGCAGAGTCCGATTACGTCCTGGTATTTGCCGTCGGGGAACCGTTCGGTGAGCCAGTCGATTTGTGCCTGCCAGTAATCCTTGGTTTTGACTTCCTTGTCGTCGCTGCTTGCGGGGGCGTTCTTGAGACTTTCCTTGTATTCCTTGAGCAGGTCCTTGAACGATTGCGTATCGCCTTCGTAGAGTCGGCTGATGACGGCAAGGTTCTTTATCTGCTCATCGCTGAACTTGCGGTGCGCCCTGTCCACCTGCGTAAACACGTTGCGCGCGTCAATGAAGAGGATTTCGTCTTTCTTTTTGCTGTTTGCCTTTTGCTTGTCGAAGAACCAGAGCGTTGCCGGGAGCGTCACCGAGTTGAACATGTTCGAGGGTAGCGTCACCATCTGGCTGATGATTCCTTCTTCGACCATCTTCTTGCGGATTTCGTATTCGCTCTTGCCCGCATCGCTTGCGGAATTCGCCATGACGAGAGCCGCCTTGCCGTTTTCGTTCAGCGCGGTCGCAAAGTAGCCAATCCAAAGGTAGTTCGCATTGGGCACGGTTTCCTTTTTGTCGGAGCCCTTCTTTGCGGACTTTGTCGCGTTGCGCGGCACGCCGTAAGTGCTGAAGCGTTCGTCCTTCTGGACTTTTTCGACGACAACTTCATCTACGTTAAATGGCGGATTTGCCATCACGTAATCGAACTGTCTCACCGCATTATAGGGGTCGCTATAGAAGGAGTTCGCTTCGGTGATTTCGCCACGCACGTTGTTCAAGAGCAGGTTCATCTTCGCGAGCTTTACGGTGTCGGGTTCCTTTTCTACGCCGTAGCAGCGGAAATTCATCGCCGTGTCGTTTTCGGCGCTGGCATTGTGGCGGTGCATGTAGCGAGCCGCCTGCACGAACATGCCGCCCGAACCACAAGCGGGGTCCAGGAATTTTTTGTTGATGCCGTGGGGCTGCAACACGTTCACCATGTAGCGCACAACCGTTGCGGGCGTATAGAATGTTCCGCCGTCCTTGCCTTCAGCGAGTGCAAAGTTGCCCAGGAAGTATTCGTAGATTTCGCCAAACAGGTCGATGCTGATGTCTTCGGGAATGTCCTTGAACACGCGCACGATTTTCGAGAGTAATTCCGGTTCTTCTTCAGGAACGAGCTGCGCATAGACATCCTTGGGGAGAACGCCGTCCATCTTCTCGTTTTCTTCTTCGATGGCCTTCATCGCCTTCTTTACGAGGGTCGCCTTCTTGGCATCGTCCGGGGCATCGTTGATTGTATCGAAGTAGGCGCATTCCGGCAGGTAGAAACCGCATTTTTCGATGGAAATGTCTTTCAGTGTGCGAGCGCGACGCGTGCCCTTGAGCTTTTCGAACTCGGCGTTGATTTCATCCTTGTGCTGTTTGTACAAAATATCGGCATAGCGCAAAAAGATGAGGCCAAGAATCGGCTGCCCGTACTTGTTTGCGGCAAGGTGCGCACCCGCGCGGAGCATGTCGGCAGAATGCCAAAGACGGTCTTTCAAGTTCTTCAATTCAACGTCGGTCATGGAAACTCCTATATCGGGAGGAAATATATATAAATAGGGGGTGAGGGTTGCTAAATCCTAAAAAAGATCCCCGACCAGGTCGGGGATGACATACTGAGGTTGATTTCGGTTGACCTTACCAGTCCTTCACAGGTCTTGCCTGCCCGCGGATAGGTTTCCAGGGTTTGCGTTCGCCGTTCTGTTCGTCGAAATCCTTCAGGAGCTGTGCAGCCTCTTCGGGGCTCATCTCGCCCATCTGCACGGGCTGTTCCTGGGGTTCTTCGCCACCCTGGCTGTCGCTGGAATTTTCCTGCGGCTGCTCGGGTTGCTGTTCAGGCTGTTGCCCACCATTGCTGTCGGAACTTTCACCGCCCTGGCTGCTGCTGGACTGGCCACCGCCATTCTGATTCTGGTTCTGGTCATCGCCCTGGCTCGAAGAACTCTCAGACCCGCTGGAATTGCCATCGCCGTTCTGGTCCTGGTTCTGCTGGTCCTTATTCTGGTCCTGATTCTGATCTTGGTTCTGATCCTGATTCTGGTCCTGGTTGTTATCCTGGTTCTTGTCGTTCTTCTTGTTCTCGTTCTTCTGCTCGTCCTTGGCTTCCTTGATGCGGTCAAGGAGCATTTGCAACTTCTGGTCGTTCGGATAGTATTGCAGGCCCTCGTTGCAGGTGATTTCGGCAGAGGGCAGGCGGTTTTCGATGTACTGGAAGGCGGCATCGCTGTAGTAGGCGCTCGCCGACTTCGGGGCGGCAAAGGCCGCAACGGCGAGGAACAGGACCGCGACTGAAAGCATAATCTTTTTCATCAGATCACCTCCAGGTCGTTGTCGGTGTTGCTCGCGTCAATCTTCGCCTTGGGCTTGCGGCCGGCCTTGATTTCGATGACGTCGTCGATGCGCTGCACGTGGCCGCTCAGCTGGCCCGCAGTCTCGTCCTCGGCAATCAGGTTCTCGAGCATCTCCTTGGCTTCGGCGTACTTGCCGTCTTTGCAGAGCTGGAGCGCACGCGCCAGGACTTCCTTCGCCTTGTCGGAAAGCGGCGGCTGTTTCTGGTCGTTGTTCTGGTCCTGATTCTGGTCCTTGTTCTCTTTCTGCTTGTCGAGTTCTTCCTTCAGCTTGCGCTGGACAATTTCCACGTTCTTCTTCGCATTCTCGAAATTGTTGTCGAGGTCGATTGCCTTCTTGAGGTAGGCGACGGATTCGCGCCAGGCGGCGATGCGTTCGCTGCCTTCGGCAGCCTTCTCGCCCATGCGGAAGTGCGTGTTCGCGAGGTTGTACGCCGCCTTCGCTGCCATCTTCTTGTCGGGCATGCGCACGGCGCTCTCGAGTTCCTTCTTGGCCTCTTCGTAATTGCCGAGTCTGTACTGGCACGTTCCGATATTGTAGAACAGAAGCGGGTTCGCGGGTTCGGCCTCGCGGGCCTTCATGTACTTTTCCAAGGCACCGGCATAGTCGCCGTTCTTGAACAGTTTATTGCCGTCGTTTATAGGCCGCGCCCAGAGGGCAACCGACAGCACACATACTAAAATCAAAAAAATTCGCATTTTCAAGCCTTCGTATTCTCTACATGGCAAGAATATACAAAATCGCCGTGCTCAAGACAAACAACGAAACAAGTGCATAACCAAGCACTTTCCACTTGGTCGACGCCCCTTCTAGAGAAACTCCCCAGCCGACAAACGGGACGAAACTCAAGATGACCGGCGCGATGTACCTGAAATCGTTGCTGCAAGAATACGGCACCTTGATCCGCAGGAACATGAGCGCAGCGAAGAAGGCCGCGCCCTGCAAAAGGAGAATCCAATGAATCGCGCCAAGTCTCGCCTTCCAGAATCCGCGGGCAGCATACACGAGCATCCCGAGGAAAGACACGCTCATCAGGGTCGCAAGCGTCCTTCCGGTCTCGTTGCGCACCAGTTCGAATTCACCGAACATCGACGACTTGAACGCATAATTCCAGAAGAACTCGCGTCCCCATTCCTCGTTCCAGGCACTCGTGTAAGGATGCGTCACGAAGGACTTCAGGTCAAAGAAAATGTAGTTGAACGCCTCGTTGCCAACCTTCAACCGCCCGTTCAGGCCGCTCGAATTGCCCACCAGGTCGGCATCGCCCAGCAACTTCTGCAGGAGGATTCCGGCAATCAGGGCGACAAACATTCCCCAGGCCACCCACTCGGACCTGGACGCGGTAAGCCGGCGGAAATTGTGGACATAGCCGCACACGGCAAACAGGAACGTCGTCCCGAGCGTCACCACGGCAGTCGTCTTGGTCCACATCGCAAGCGCCGTAGCGACAACGGACACAATCAAGTACTTGCCCTTTCCCTTATTCAGATAGTTGATACCTCCCCAAAGGCAAAGGACATGCATCAGATAGAACATCTGGTCGTTGCCAATGCGGGGCGCGACAAGAATCATCAACGGCCAGAAAGTCCACAAGAGCGAAGAAAGCCCGAGCGCCGCACCGCCCATGAAGCCCTTGAGGAAGAACAAGCCTAGCAAGAGCGTCGCCACCGAGAGCAGCAGGCTAAACACCTGCAATCCCGTAGTGCCGCCCACGCCTATCCCGTTGCCAAACACGAACGAGGGCACCGACGACACATAATAAACAGGCGGGTGGTAGCAGGTCCAGCAGTCATCGACTCCCGGAACGGCATGCTTTTCGAGAACGTACTGCACGTAAGCGACGTGGCCGTCGACATCGTTCGAATAAGTCGTGTAGGGAACGTTCGCAAAGAAAACCGTCCTGATAGCCACGCCAAGGAAGAAAACAAAGAGAAGCCCTCCGCGGAGTCCGAGCCTGCGCCCTATTAGGAGGCACAGGACCGCAAAGAACAGGACCGCCCCCACATTCGAAGCGGTGGCAGCCGCCGAACTCTGGTAGACAAACAGGTTCAGGCCCGCATCGCCCCCGTTGTTCTTCAGGCTGAACGCAAAGTGCGCCTTGTCCCCGACCCTGTGGGGTGCAAGCACGCTATCCTTCAGGAGGAAGCCCTTCGAAAAATTGCAGCGGTCGTGGAAGCCCGACACGTCAACTTCTTCCCCGTTCACGACAATGCTTTCTGCGCAGTCATCCGGAACGACGCGCAGGTCGTAAGAGGCGTTAAAGGGATTGTGGATATCCAGTTCCACCTGGAACAGTTCGCCGTCCGCCATCTTTTGCGCCACCGGGAAGCTCACCTTTTCGGGATCGCCGTCCCTAGTCAACACGACATTGTCAATGGAGACGCGCATGGCAACGCCCGTGACGACACAGGCCACGAGCAGCAGGGCGCAATAGAGTTCAGGGAGCTTGAAAAAAGCTACGACGCGTTTCATGGTCTACGACTTCTTGCCTTCGTGGTATTCTTCTTCGCTGTTCACGTTCCAGAGCGCGGTCTTGTCAGCGGAGTTCTCGCGGATGCACTTCACGACTTCCATGGCGCTGAGCATGCTGTGGTCCATGTTGTTGTACTTGTGCATGCCGTTTCGGCCCATGAGGAACAGGTTCTCGATCGGGTCCACGTATTCACGGATCTTGTCGAACTCGCCGTAGGTGCCGAAGTAGGCGGGATACGCCTTCTTGATGTGGAACACCACGGAATCGCGAACATCTTCGGGACGGGCGACATCTATCTTGTCGAGTTCGGCGATGGCAAACTTGATGAAGTCCTTGTCGGGCATGCGCCACATCTCGTCGCCCTCGGTGGCGAAGTATTCGAGGCCGATCCACACCTTCTCGGGGTCGGCCACCAGGTAAGGGCTCCAGTTGTTGAAAATCTGGATGCGGCCGAGTTTCACGTCGGATTCCTGCACGTAGATCCAGTTGTCGGCCACGAACTTGAGCTTGCTTTCGGGAGAGCCGGGCTTTGCCGGATTCTTGATGAGCAGCTTGTCGAGCAGGAGTCCCACGGTAATGAAGTCGCGGTACACGAGGCCATCGGCGACGCGCCTAACATCGGCAGGCACAGGAGTCTTTTCGCTATCCATCGCGGAGACGAGTTCCTTCACCGGCATCGTGCTGAGGAAATAGTCGCAGGCAACCGTTTCGTGCATGACGACGCCCGTGCCGTCCATACTTTCCACGACAACGCTTTCGACGCGCTTGCCGTCGGCGGTGCGGTTCACGCCCACCACCTTCTCGTTCATGCGGATTTCGCCACCCGCTTCCTTCACCTTCTCGGCAACTGTTTCCCACAGCTGGCCGGGCCCGAATTTCGGATAAAGGAACTGCCCGATGAGGCTCGTCTCGGTATCCTTCTGGCGGATGTCCGCTCCGTTCGCGGCCCCCGCGGCCGGCTTTTTCTTGCCGGCGAAAATCTGCTTCACGGCGTGCACCACGGTCTTCGTGATGGAAAGTCCCTTGATGCGCTGGCCACCCCAGTCGGGGCTGATCTTGCTGCACGGCACGCCCCACACCTTCTCGGTGTAGTCGCGGAAGAACGTGCGGTAGAGTTCCACGCCGAAGCGGTTGATCATGAAATCTTCGAGGCTCTTCTCCTTGCGGGCGGGCAAAAGCTGCACCTTGATGTAGCTCATGCCAATCTTGAACATGCGCCACAGCCCGAGGTTGCGGATGGTATCGCCGTTCAGGCTCACCGGATAATCGAAAAGCTTGCGGAGGAAAAGGATTCGGCTGAGGCGGCTGCGGCAGAGCATCACGTAGTCCGTCTTCTCGGGATCGGGGCCTCCGGCAACCAGAGGCACGCTGCGCCCGATGGCGATATCGTCCTTCGAGGCGACACCCTGCAGCGGCAGAATTCCCTGCCACCAGTCCATCACGGTATCGCTCTTGCTGAAGAAGCGGTGGCCACCGATGTCCATGCGGTTGCCATTGTAACGTGCCGTCCGCGAGATGCCGCCGATGACATCCTCGGATTCAAATATCACGGGCTTCACGTCCGTGGTACGCAACAACTCCAGTGCCGCCGTAAGTCCCGCAGGACCGGCGCCCGCAATTACAGCAACTTTCTTCGATTCGTTCTCCTGAGCCATTTTACACATCCTTCTTCTTTTTAAAAAGCAAAAGCTTTCGCGCCCCAAAATTCCACATCAGCACGAGAACCGCGGCGACCATCTTGGACACCATCTCGTTCAGCGAAAGCCCATCGACCATCAGGTACATGAGCAGCTGGTTGATGCCGACTCCCGCGATTCCCACCAGGGCAAACAGGACAAACTCGGCAACCTTCTGCTTTTCGAGCGTCCGCTCGCATGCGGTAAACACCCACACGATGCTCATGGTATAGTTGAGTACAAGCCCCGCCACAAGTCCCACGAGGTTCGCGAGCAGGTAATGCCATCCGCAGACATAAAGGCAAAGCGCGAACAGCCCGAAATCCACTACAAAGGCAAGCCCTCCCGTCACCAGGTAACGGAGGAACTGTCCCAGCAAGGACTTGCGAGGGAACCGGTCTCGTAGCGATTTTATCTTATCAGCAATCACGCGTCTGCAAATATAATTAAGCCAAAAAGACTAGGCCAAGATTTCGCAGCCATACAAGGCAGAAACCAGGCCAATCATGCTCTCGTGATCCTTTACCGCAGTCATTTCGCGGATACTGTGCATGCTGAGCATGGGCTCCCCGACATCGACCGTCGGGATTCCGAGCGCAGAAGAAACGGTGGGCCCGACGGTGGAGCCGCAGGGCATGTCGTTACGCATCACGAATGTCTGGTACGGGACTTCCGCCTCCTTGCAGAGCATCTTGAACCGCGCATTCGAAAAAACATCGCTCGCATAACGTTTTTGCGAATTTGTCTTCAATACAATTCCCTCTCCTAGAATCGGGGCGTGGTTCTGCTCGTGCTTCTGCGTAAAGTTCGGATGTTCGGCATGCGCCATGTCGATCGAAAGGGCAAGGCTAGACGCAAGCGCCCTATTCAAGGAGACATCCGGCGCAACCTCTTCCAGGACGCTCCTGAGGAAATTCCCGCCAGCTCCTTCGCGCGTCTCGGAGCCGACCTCCTCATTGTTGAAGAACGCGGCCACTAGATAATCCTTCCTTGGCACGGGGGCGTTCGCCATCGCAAGTGCAACCGCATGGCAACTACTTAGGTTGTCGAGCCTGCCGGAGTATATCCATTCATTATCGAGCCCGCCCAGCCGTGCAGGCTGCGCATCGAAGAACTGCACGTCAAAATCGAGCAGCTCCGCACCTTCGGGCAGTTCCCCTTTCAGCGCGTCCACAAACTTCGCCCCCTCGCGGCTTGTCCACAGCGCATTCAGGTCCGTCTGCGGATTCACCTTCAGGCCGTCCTGGTTCACGCCTCGGTTCAGGTGGACCGCCAGTTGAGGAATGCGGACAAGTTTGTCTGAACGGAACACCTTCGTCTCGATTTTTCCGCGAACCCCGTACGCCAGAATTCCGGCGTATCCCAGATCGCGGTCGAGCCAGCTCGTATAAATCGGGCTCCCGTAGATTTCGGGATGGAGTGTCTGGATACCCGCCGAGCGCACATCCGGGTTCGGGGTCACCTTGAGCGCCGGGAAATCGGTATGGGCAAGCGCAACCCTGAACTTCGAGTCCGCACAGGCTTCTTGGGGTTCCCGGACAGCGACGAGCGCACCGCCACGTTCCCAAATTTTCAGTTTTCCAGCCTTGGATTGCGACAAAAGCGCCCTGATTCCCTCGACCGTATGGTAAGGGGTGACCGATCCGTCCAGAAAATCCAGAAATTCCATAAAAACCTCTCTTTTCCCTGCAAAATAAAAAACACGAAACCGCCTTTGCACACTGAAAATAAATATTTATATATTTCGCACTATGATATTCAAGCCCGTCAAACAAATCAACTGGATGGAACTCTCCGGCCTCCTGGTCGGCGTGTTCTTTACCGTTGCAGTTACGATTTTCGGGATTGTCCTCTATACGAAGCTCTTTGCCAGCGGCATGATCGGCGTCGAAGAATACAGCCTCCACAGCACTTTCGAAAAGGCGCTCGGCCTCCGACCCGGCACCCGCGTCCAGATCAACGGCGTCGACGTCGGCCAGATTTCGGATATGGAAATCGAAGGCGACGGCGTCCATATGGAATTCGTCATCCGCAAGCAGTTCCAGAGCTGGATTACCGACAGCGCGACAGTTTACGCCATCCGCGACCAGAACCTGATCTCGGCGCGCGTCATCAACATCGACGTCAAGAAGGGCAGGGGCCGAATTCTCGACGACGGCGACTACATCACCCCGGGCAAGGCTCAGGATATCGAGACCGTACTCGAAACCACGAACGAACTCCTGGGTCGCGTCAACGAACTTATCGATGCGGCGGACACGCTTGTCGCCATGGCCATGGACACGGGAACAACCGTCGGCGCGCTCTTCGGTTCGCGCACCCTCTACGACAACCTGAACATGCAGTTGCACCGCCTCAACGACATTACGCTTGCCGGAAAATCCGCCCTCTTCAAGACTTCCAGCCTGCTCGACACGCTGCACAGCAATATCCCCGGACTCATGCACAAGGTCGACGGGATTACGGACGACGTATCCGGGATGATGAACGAACTCAAGCCCCTGCCCGGCAAGGTCGACCAGCTCATGGGCAACGTCGACGGCCTGATGGGCAACATCGACAACACGATGGGCAAGGTGGACGGCCTGCTTAAGGAAGTGGGCCAAGTGACCACCGGGCTTTCGGATTTCATGGAATCGACCGAACAGACCTTGCAGAACGCCGATGACCTCATGACCGGCATTTCGAACATGTGGATCATCCGCAGGAACATGCCTAGCAAGGATTCCGTACCGTTCATGGTGGAGACGCTATGGTAATTCGCAAGTTCGGCATCGCAGCGCTACTTTCGCTCGCAACGCTTGCAAGCGCATCGGAATCGGGCATTCTCTCGTCCCGCGCGCAGCGTTCCCTCGATGCAGGCAAGATAGCCAAGAGCTACGGCCAGCTCGAACGCGCATTGCTCGCCAGCCGCAAGGAATCGGACCTCCGGGCCGAAGCCCGCGTGCTGATGGCCATGGCACAAATCCGCACCATGAGCCTCGACTTCGCGTTTGCCGATTCGCTGCTCGCCCAGGTGCGCGAGGAAGTTCTCGACAAGACCTCGAAAATCCTGTTCCTCCAAGGGAAAGCGGCACTCGCAAATGCGCAGGGCAAGTTCGACGAAGCCCTCGGACTCTGCAGGTCCGCAGACCCCAACTCGTTAAAGAAGGTGGACGACCCGCTGCAGGCGGCGTTCTATTCCGAATGCGCCATCGCGCAGGCAGCAGAACGCAGGAGCGAAGACGCAGAGGAATCGCTCAAGATGGTCGGGAAGCGTTCCGACAAGAAGGGCGGATTCTACGCCTGGACCGCGGCGCGCATGGCAGACCTTTCGGGCAAGGGAACCGCGGATTCGCTCTACAGGGAAGCCGAGAAGAAATCCATCCGCGGCAACATCCCCTACATGACCGCGACTATCCTCTACCACCGTTCGCAGCTCAAGAGCACTCCGGCAAAGGAAGCCGAGGACCTCAAGCTCCGTTGCAAGAACGCGTTCGAACTGATGGGCCTCCCGAACAACGCAAAGCGCTGCGGGGAATGATTGCAACCCCCGGGATGCTTATTTCGGGGTGTTTAGTATCGTAGAAAACCGCACAACGGCTTTTTCGTGGAAGCTCGCGCGGGCAATACAGTTCCAGGAGACATAATATATATTCCTCATTACGGGGCTTTCCGTCCCGGTTATGTGAGGTGATTATGGGTAACTTTTTCAAACCCGCGGATGCAATTCTCGCCATCGCGGGAGCATCTCTCGCCGTCCACGCAGCGACCGGCGAGGGCGATTTCAACTGGAGCAACGTGAGTATGGGCGGCGGCGGGTTCGTAAGCGCCGTCATCGCCTCGCCTGTCGAAAGGAATGTGTTCTACGCGCGCACCGACGTGGGCGGCGCATACCGCTGGAACGAGGAAACCAAGCGCTGGGAATCCATGATGGACTGGGTCGACGTGAGCGAACTCGGCCTGCTCGGGATCGAGGCCATCGCAGTAGACCCGAAGGACGAAGGCAAGGTGTACATGATGGCGGGCACGAGCTACTTCAGCAACGCCCGCAGCGCCCTCCTGCGTTCTACGGACTACGGCAAGAGCTGGGAAGTGCACTACACCTGGGATTCCACGGGCGCGAAGGGCGGCGTGGTGATGGATTTCGGCGTTCACGGCAACGGCATGGGCCGCGGGAACGGCGAAGCGCTCGCCATCGACCCGAACAATACCGACATCATGTTCTACGGTTCGAGAAGGTCCGGGCTCTGGAAATCGAGCGACAACGGTTCCACCTGGAGCCACGTTGATTCCTGGACCGCGGCCGCCGGGAGCGATACCACCTGGAACGGCTCCGGGTTCAGTTTCGTGCAGTTCGCGCCGGGCAGTTCCAGCACGCTCTACGCCGGATTCCTGCGCGAAGGGAGCACGGCAAAATCCACGTTCGAAAACGTGTTCACCTCGACCGACGCGGGCAAGACCTGGAAACCGCTCCCGATTCCCGACGCGCTCCGCACTACCGCAGGTGGCGCGAAGGTACGCCTGATGCCGCAGCGCGCGGTAGTCTCGAAGGACGGCAGCACGCTCACCGTCACGTTCGCCGACGGCGCGGGCCCGCATTCCATGGGCTGGGACGAGGGCTGGGGCATGATATACGACGGGTTCGGCCGCGGTGCGGTGCTGCAGTGCGACATCGCGACGCTCACCTGGACCGACGTATCGCCGGAAGACTACATCGATGACGGCAACACGGGCGCATCGGAATACGACAACGCCGACTACGCCGACATGGAAAACTACACCTACATTGCACCCTACGGCGGCATATCCATCAATCCGGAAGACCCGAACGAGATGGTCGTCACCACGGAAGGTTACCGCGGCCCGCAATTCTGGTACATCGCCACCGACGGCGAAGACGGCAAGTGGAGCGACCAGTGGGGTTCCAACATCTTCCGCACCACGGACGGCGGCAAGACATGGGTCGCAAGCTTCAAGTACTACTGGATGGAAGGCGGCTACTACCCCACCGTCAAGCAGATGGACGAGAACGGAATCGGCTGGATGCAGGGAGGATCCATCCACTGGTCGGGCAGCGCGGCAATCGACCCGTTCAACCCCAAGCGCGTATTCGTGAGTTCCGGCAACGGCATCTTCCGCTGCGACAACATGGACGACTACGAGGTGATACCTGCGGGAACGTTCGATTCCACGACAAACTACTACTATTCGAGCGACGAGGCGGTCCAGGGCCAGGTATGGCACTTCAACGCGCACGGCATCGAGGAGACCGTCCCCTACGAGGTGGTGAGCATTCCCGGAGGCCCACTAGTTTCCGTCATCGCCGACTATGACGGATTCAGGCACGAAGACATCTCGAAGTTCCCCGCCCACAGGCACCTCACCTCCGTCTCGGGCACCAACACCTCCCTCGGTTCCACGTGGGCACTCGCCTACGCCCCGAAATCGGGAACGCTCGTGAAGGTGAGCGCCACCCGCGCCTACGAAGGGCAGTACAACGACGTGCCCATCGACCCGGTGCAGGTCTCGAAGGATTCCGGGCGCACCTGGAGCGTAGCCACCTACGGGAGCCTCGACAAGAACTACAAGGAAGGCACGGTCGCAATTTCTACCGACGGGAGCACCATCGTCTGGGTACCGGGTAACGGAACCACCACCGTCTACCGCCAGGTAAATTCCGGATGGGAAACCGTATCGGGAATCGACAACGCGTCATTCGTCGTGGGCGACCCCGAAAACGCAAGCGTGTTCTATGCATACAACCGAACAACGGGAGAATTCTTCAGGAGCGAGGACAAGGGCGGCACGTTCACGAAGGTGAGCGAACCCGGCAAGAGCAACGACAAGAAGTTCCGCGCCATCCCGGGATACGAAGGCGACCTCTGGCTCCCTATCGCCGAAAGGAACGAGACCGGCGACCCCGTGACAGGCAAGCTGCTCCACTCCACCGACGGCGGCAAGAGCTGGACACCCGCAGAGGGCATCGGCTACTGCGAGGCCGTAGGCTACGGGAAGCCTAAGGCTGCAGGCGGCTACCCCGCGATTTATGCATTCGGCAAGGTGGGTGAAACCGTAGGCGTGTTCGGAAGCGACGATGCCGGCAAGACATGGACCCGCGTGAACGACGACGGGCACGAATACGGCGGGCTCGCGAACGGCGAGTTCGTGATGGGCGACATGAACACCTACGGAGTCGTCTACATGAGCACGGCGGGCAGGGGAATCGCGGCACGCGTCCCGAGCGACTGGAACATGGGCTCGAGCGAATCCGACGGAAAGACTGCAATTGCCCGGAAGGCAAAGCCCGAAGGATTCGGGAGCGTGAACTACAGAAACGGCAACCTGGAATTCGTGCTGGACAATGCAAGCATGCGCCTGACCGTATTCGACATGCGCGGGAAAAACGTGTACGACAAAACCTTCGCAAAGTCGGGTAGCGTACCCGTAAGGAGCCTCGCGAAATCGAAGGGCACGTACTACGTGAGGGCGACAAGCAACGGCAAGATGCTGTTCAGCACCCGCATTGCAATAACACGATAAGGATTAATTGGCGGGTGTTTCCGCTGCATCACCCGTGGCACCGTCCACGGGTTTTTCTTTTGCATTTTCTTCGGCGGGTTCTACTGCGGCAGTTTCCTCTTCCTTCTTCTCGACCTTCTTCAGCGAAAGCAGGTGGTGGAACGCATACGGCGGAGGCAACTTTCCATCGGCAAACGCATCGATAGTATTCTTCACGTCGTTGTACTTGGTGGAATCAGCCCCTGTCTTCGAGCCGATGCCACGGTATCCCAGTACACGGAAAGTCTTGTTGTAGAAGCTTTCGCGGAACTTCTTGAACCGGGGCTGCATCACGTCGTTCAGGATCATTTCGAGCGCGGTCTCCGTCTGTTCCGCATCGAGTTCGAACGTGCGGTACATGAGGCGGATATGCTGGGGAATCGTCGTATCGGGACTGTCGAAGTAAGGGCGCATCACGTCGGCCGCGGCACGCGGGTTAGGGAAGGGCCCCTTCGAGAGGCGAAGCGAGAACCCGACCGCAAGGCGCCACTGTTCCGGAAAGTTCTTGATCGCACGGCGCATCACGATAAAGTCCGTGGTGTCCTGCGTATCGATCGGAGTGATGCTACCGACAAAGTAATACGGCGTGTAGAAGAGGCTGTCGAGTTCGGTGCAGAGGTTCGCCACATGGCTCAGGTGGTTGTATTCCTTGCCAGAGAGAAAGCTTTCGCCCAGGTCCGTAAGTCCCTTGATCCAGAGAAGCCCCGCGACGGAGGCGTCATTCCCTGCGGCAACATACTTCACATACGAAGCCTTCGGCAAGAAGGATTCATCGAAATGCGCGTTCGGGAGCGGCTTCGCCAGGTTGAAGGCGAGCGCGATAACCGCTACGGCAAGAACGATGCATGCAACGAACCGCATAGGCCTTCCCTACAGTGCGCAGGCCTCTGCCAGTTTTTCGAGAGCGTCGATACAGTCGTTCGCGAAATTCGCCGGCGTGTTGTTGCGCTGCCATGCGAAATTGAGACCGCTAGAACTGTTGAGCACGTGGAACTTGCGCTTGCCGCCGCCGTTCGCGATTGCGGTAAGCACGGTCTTCGCGTCGCCGCCCTGTCCTCCCGGCACTCCCGGAATCGAGACGCCCGGAATCAGGAACGGGATTTCGTGCTTCTTCGCGACCGTGTAGGCGGTAATCTGTTCGAGTTCCTCGGGATGCGTCGCACCGACGACTGCACCCAGGTACCCGAGACTTCCGTCCCATTCCATAATCTTGTCAGCAACGGAGTAGAACGCCTGCGCATTGTCGCGCGGGTCATCGCTGCGGACGACCGTCATGTCCTGGAAATCGTGAGCACCCTTGTTGCTCGTGCGGAGCAGCACGTAGGCGCCGTTCTCGGAGTTCTCGCGGATGAACGGGCCGACAGAATCGGCACCCATCCACGGCGAAACCGTCACGGCATCTGCCTTGTACACGTCGTAGGCGGCAGTCGCATACGCGGCACTCGACTTGCCGATGTCGCCGCGCTTTGCATCCAGAATAACGGGAATGCCCGCGCTCCTGTAGTCGGCAATCAGCTGCTGCAGCACAAGCATCGCCTGCACGCTCACGCATTCGTAGTAGGCGCTGTTGGGTTTCACCACGGCGGGCTGCACGTTACGGCGCAATGCGCATTCCAGAATGTCGGAATAGAAGCGCTTGATTTTCTCTTCGGCGCTGCCTTCGAGCGGGATAAGCTTCAAGACCGGGTCCATGCCAAGGCATACCGGGTTCCCGCACTTCGCGATTCTCTGTTCGAGAAGTTCGTGGAAATTCGCCATTACTTGAGTTCCTCCTGAATCTGCGCGGCTTCGTAGCTGAGGATTCCGTGCGCCACGGAAACATTCAAGGATTCAAGTTCGCTGCTCATCGGGATCTTCACCGTCTCGTCGGCAAGCTCGATGAAATACGGATTGGTGCCTGCGCCCTCGTTCCCCACGAGGAAGGCCATCTTGCGGAGCTTGTGCTTCGGAATTTCCTTCAGGCTCTGCTTTGCGTGCAGGTCCGTCGCAATGATGGTATAGCCCTTGCTGCGCAGAAAGTTGATGTGGTCCACGAGGTCGATATCGAATTCGAAGGGAACACGCAGGAACGTGCCCGAGGAGCCGCGGACCACCTTCGGGTTGAACGGGCTCACCGTACCGCGGCCGAGCACCATGCCGTTGGAACCGAAACCGAGACTCGTACGGAAAAGCGTCCCGAGGTTGCCCGGATCCTGCACGGCGTCAACGAGCGTGAGCACGCTGCGGCTCGCCTCGTAGACGGGCTTGGTGTTCGCGATGCGGCAATGGGCGATAATCCCCTGCGGAGTAACCGTCGAGGAAAGCTGTTTCATCTGTTCCGGCGTGAGCACGTGGAGCGTGACTTCGGCGTCGTTGATTTTTTCGATGAGGTTCTCGTCCTCGAATCCTTCGACGACATACACGGCAATCACAATTTCGCGATGACGGGAGACAAGTTCATCAACGACATGCACGCCTTCGCCAAGGAAGCGGCCTTCGCGTTCGCGGCCCTTCTCGGTCGTAATGGCCAGGAGCTTGCGGAACCAGGGCGGATTCGCCTCGGAAGACGCAGTCTGTTCCGCCTGGGTGGCGCGAGTCTCCAATACGGATTCGTCGATATTCTCGTCGACAAGTTCGGCCTTCTGTTCGGGACGCTGACGGTACACGGGAGCACCCATGTCGCCAGAAGCGCGGAACGGACGGGAGTCGCGGTCGAAGCGCTTCTTGAAGGGGCGATCCCCGAAGCTGCGGGGACGGCGTTCGCGGCTGAAGCGGCCTTCGCCATCTTCACGGCGGCGTCCGTCTTCGCGCAAACCGCGCGGGCGGTCGCCTCGGAATCCCGGACGGTCGGAGCCCTTGAATACAGGGCGGTCTTCCCTGCGGAACGGGCGGTCGCCGGCATCCGTGCGGGAATCGTCGTCGCGGCGGGGGCGACGTTCGTCTCTTTTTTCGCTAACTCCGAACTTGCGGTTCAAAGTCGTTCTCACTGTGCGCTTGTTTTCTTCGCTCATAATTTTTCCATCAGCTGTCTGGCGACAGATTCGCCATCGATTTTAAGTAGTTTATACAATTCCTTGATTTCGCCCTGTTCCACAAAACGATCCGGCAAGCCAAAGCGGAACACCTTCTTGTCCGTATAGCCGAGATCCTCGAGCAGGTCCGACACGGCAGAACCGTAGCCGCCGATTCGGGTATTGTCCTCGAGCGTGACGATGACCTTGTGGTTTTCGAACAGGCCCCGATAAGATTGCGTATCGAGCGGCTTTATAAGGCGTGCATCCACGAGCGTCGGGCTGTATCCGTTCTGCTTCAGGATTTCTGCCGTCTTCTTGAGTTCGTTTGTCATGAATCCCGCACCGAGCAGCAAGATATCCTTCCCCTGCTCGATGACCTTCGGGAGTTTCGCGTCAAAAGGCTTGTCGCTTACCGGGGCAAGGGATTCGGCAAGCGCCGTGCCACGCGGATAGCGGATGGCAACCGGGCCTTCCATGTCGATGGAGGCCGTTATCATGTCGCGGAGCTCGTTCTCGTCGCTCGGAGCCATGATGGTAAGGCCAGGAACGGTACGCAGGAACGAAAGGTCGAATGCGCCATGGTGCGTGGGGCCGTCGGCTCCGACAAGCCCTGCGCGGTCAAGGACGAAAACGACATGCAGATTCTGGAGCGCCACGTCGTGCATAATCTGGTCGTAGGCGCGCTGCATGAAGCTCGAATAAATTGCCACGACGGGAACAACGCCATCGCAGGCGAGCCCCGCGGCAAAAGTAACCGCATGCTCTTCGGCGATGCCCACATCGATGACACGGTCGGGCAGTTCCTTCGCGACAATATCCATGCCGCAGCCGGTCGGCATCGCGGCCGTAATGCCCATGATGCGGTCGTCCTTCTTCGCAAGTTCCAAAAGCGTCTTGCCGAACACGCTTGTCAGCGAGGGATTCGGGCTGCCCGGCGAAAGCGGAAGTCCGCTCTCGGGATCGAACGGGCCCGTACCGTGGAACTTCGTCGGATTCTTCTCGGCAGCGTTGAGGCCGCGGCCCTTCTCGGTAAGCACGTGCACAATGCAGGGACCGGGCTGGTTCTTGACCCTCTGAAGGATCATGATAAGTTCGTTAATGTCGTGGCCGTCGATCGGGCCAAAGTAGCGGACGCCCAGGTCCTCGAAGAACGTTCCGGGCTTCACCGCATTCTTCGCGGCCGTTTCCACCTGCAGGAACAAATCACGGAAACGGCTGCCGAGCACACCCGGAAGCCTCTTCATCAGGCGGTCCAGGTCCGAACGCATCTTGTTGTAGACCGGGTCCGATATAACGCGGTTCAGGTACTTGCTGAACCCGCCCACGTTCGGCGCGATGCTCATCTTGTTGTCGTTCAAGATGATGGTCATGTTCTGCTTCGAGACGCCCGCATTGTTCAGGGCCTCGTAGGCCATACCGCCAGTCATGGAGCCGTCACCAATGACCGCCACCACGTTGTTCTTGCGGTTGAAATGGTTACGGGCAACCGCAAAACCGAGCGCCGCAGAAATCGAGGTGGTAGCATGCCCCGCGCCAAAGCAGTCGTATTCGCTTTCGCAGCGCTTCAAGAACCCGGAGATGCCGCCCTGTTGACGGAGCGTGTCGAACCGGTCGTAGCGACCCGTCAGAAGCTTGTGCACGTAAGCCTGGTGTCCCACGTCCCAGATAATCTTGTCGTCCGGGGCGTTGAACACGTAATGGAGCGCAAGCGTGAGTTCCACGACGCCAAGGCTAGACGCAAGATGCCCGCCATGCTTCGAGACCTGCCCGATGATGGTTTCGCGGACCTGCGATGCAAGCCGGTTCAATTCGTCCAAGGAGCAGTGCTTGATGTCCTCGGGAGACTTTACGTCTTTCAATTCCATTACTTAACCCGTGTAATGATGAAGGCGGCAATCGCGCGGAGGATGGAAGTGTCGCAGTCCAACCTATCCAAGGCAAGGAGAGATTCTTCGTAGAGTTCGTGCGCACGCTCGCGGGACTTTTCGAGTCCGACCAGCGAAGGATAAGTCGCCTTGCCCTTCTCGATGTCGGAACCGGCATCCTTGCCCAGTTCCTCGGTCGTAGAAACAATGTCCAGGATGTCGTCCACAATCTGGAAGGCAAGCCCGATGGAGCGTCCGTAATCGCGGATAGCTTCGATAGATTTCTTGTCGGCGCCAGCCAGCATCGCGCCCACCTGGAGCGAAGCCTCGATAAGGGCTGCCGTCTTGTGGTAATGGATGTAGTCCACAATTTCGAGGTCGACCGTCTTGCCTTCGCATTCGATATCGGTCATCTCGCCGCCGATCATGCCGTAGGTGCCAAGCAGGTGGGCCAGCAGCTCTATCGCCTGGGCATCGCCCGTCTTGCCCATCAGTTCGAAAGCCTGCACGCACAGGGCGTCACCCGCCATTACGGCAGTCGCCTCCCCGAACTTCTTGTGGTTCGTAAGCTTGCCACGGCGGTAGTCGTCGTTATCAATGCAAGGGAGGTCGTCGTGGATAAGACTGAACGTGTGGAGCATCTCGAGCGCAGATGTCGCAAGCCAGATCTTGTCGCCCTTGCCGCCGAACATGTCGAACGTCGCCTTTGCAAGGCCCGGACGCAAGCGTTTCCCACCAGCAAACATGGAATAACGCATAGCCTCGTGCAGGCGGCACGGGCGGTCACTTACGGGGGGAAGGTGTTCGTCAAATTTCGCTTCCGCTTCCTTGGCAATACGGGCAAGATAGTCCTGCGCTATAGCAGATTCTTTTTCAAGATTTTCCATAATCCAAAGATACTTAAATTCGCGTTTACAAACAATGGCGGCAGTGTTCAAATATCAATTAAAAAAGCCCCCAGCAGGGGCTTTTCGGACATTTTCATGTGCGTTAGAACAGTGCGCCGTAGAGAATCACGTCGTCGATGTAGAACTCGGAACCGTCCTGCACGAAGATGTGGAACTGCTTGACCCAGCTCTTGACGCCGCTCCACGAGGTGAAGCAAGTTTCCGTTGCCGCGGCACCCACGCAGAGTTCCGCCGGGTTCACGCTGATGCGCTTCCAGTCCTTGGAGAGCGGGATCCATTCAGTCGCGGCCTTCAGGTTCTTGCTATCATCGATATAGTTCTCGAGCGAAAGCCTGATGTTGCCGTTGCCCTTCGCGTAGAACACCACGGAATCGATTTCGGAGAGATTCATGTAGTGTTCGAAAGACGTTCCGACAAGGGCCCATGCGTAATCGTCGTTGGCAAGCTTGTATGTACCGTGGAACACCTTCGACTTGCGGGTCGAATCGTAGACGATACCTTCCGCCACATTGTTGGCCGGCTTGATTTCGGTACCCTTCTTGAGGAGGTCGATATTCAGGTACCAGCCTTCGCCATCCTTCTCGAAATCCTGCAGCACCTTCACCGGGTTCAGGAACTGCGTACTGCTGGGTTCGACGGAGGTCTTCCATTCCGTGTAGAGGCTGTTCAGGCTGTCGGATGCGACGAAGTAGATGGAAAGCGAATCGTCGGCAGGCACGTTCGGGAGTACGTAGGCACCCACATCGTTAGTCTTCACAAGCATGTCGAGGCCACGCACGCCCACCCACAGGAAATCAGTCGTAGAGCGGAGCGTTACCTTGCTCGAAATGGAAGCGGTTGCAGAAAGCCTGATAGTGTCGAGATCGGGAAGATCTTCCGCATCGAAGACTTTCGAGAACGCGAAGCCATCCGAAACGACCGTCAGTCGGAAATCACCCTTCTTGGGCCATTCCATAGTGAACTTGCCGTTCGCATCGGTGCGGACATCCGAATCCACCACCATGCTCTGGACGGCGAATTCTTCGGCCATCGCATCCGCGGCACGGAGGGCGACCGTCGCATAGGCAGCGGGAGTACCGTCCTTCAGGAGCGCGACGATTTTCCCTTCATCGGGATCGGGAGCGCGATAATCCTTCAGCACGGATTCGCGGGGCTTCAGGTACAAGGTCTTTTCGTCCAGGGTCTTGTCGTAGTCCCCGTCAACGAAATAGAGGTGCAGCGAATCGTTCGCCGGGAGCGCGGACAACGCGAACCAGCCGTTCGAATCGGTCTTCACGAGCACGTCGGTACCGAGCACGCCCACCCAGACATTGGAACTGCCTTCGGGAACATCCACGACTCCAGCCATCAGGGCGGTCGCGAGGAGGTTCACCGTGTCGGGGGAAGCCTTGTCGTTCGATTCACTGAAATCGGCGCGGGTCACGACCTTGGAGAACGCGACTCCATCCGGATGGACCACCGTCAAGCGGTACTCGCCTTCCTCGGGAATCTTCACCTCGAAGGCGCCCTTCTCGTCTGCATAGCCGTCGGCCACCACGAGGGCGTTCTCCTCGACTGCCTGCGAAGCGCGGAAGTTGACCTTCCGGAGCGCGACAGACGCATAGGAAGCAGGCTTGCCGTCGATAAGCGCAAGTCCGTTCGTCGTCTCGCTGCCGGGACCTTTCGTAAATTCATCGGGCGCGGAAGAACAGAACCACCCCATAAGGGCGATCGGCATTAGAAGAAGCAACTTTTTCATTTTTCCTTCTCCTGTAGTTTCTTCGCAAATCCAATCGGGAACAGCTGGACATTCAGCTGGAAGACCGTATCGTCGCCATCGCCTTCCTGCGACATGCGCAGAAGCTCGCTGCGGAACTCCTTGATCTTTTCGCGGATGAGCGCGATGTCGTCCATGTTGAACGTCATCGTCACCGTGCTAATGTCCCTGAGGGGAGGCGCATGGCGTTCGAGGGATTCGCCGCCAAGGCGGATGGTTTCCTTCTGGAAAGTACGCACGGCTTCGGAGCGCCAGTTCCCACCGGTACTCACGAAGGTGTCGTTCACCTTCCAGTATCCATCCCTATCCCTCGAAATCATGTTTAAATCATACAAAAGTTTTACGGCACTCTTGGCTTCTTCCACCGTAATCGGGGGCGTACAGCTCTCCGCCAGGCCCTCGAAGTCGTCCTTGAACTTGCAGATGCCGATAATCGAGCGGATGGCGTTGCAATACCAGTTGCGGTAGAACTCAAGCTCCTTCTTCGCAAGCCTCTTGAGGGGGATCCCCTTCAGGATCTGCATCTTCTCGTAATGGTTCAGCGCCTCGGCATCCGTCTTCGCGCGGCCGAAGCAAACAAGTTCGGTCCAGTAGGCGGTCTCCTTCTCGTCGAGCCCGAAGAATTCGGCCATGGGCTTCACGAGAGAGAGCGTGAGGTGGATCTTTCCCTGGGACACGCGTAAAAGGTTGCCCGGGTCCGCCCCGAGCTTCATCGCCATGTAACGCCAGGAGATGACGCTCTTGCGCTGCTTGAAGTCGTCAAATGCGTCACGGATCCATTCGCGGTAGTCTGTATATTCAAAAATCGGCTTCACAAAAATATCCTCTGGAATCACCCCTCGGGGTGGCCCGCAAAGTCTTGTGGGCTAACAGATTAAAAATAAAACAGCGCAAGCCAAAAAGGTAGTATTAGGGGCTAGTCTCCGTTGTGAAATTTTACAACGACATTTTCGGCGCTAGGACATGAGGCCGTCCAGCGGCACTCCGGGGATTCACGGGAAGCCGAAACCCCGCAAAAACCCTCAAATTCGAGGATACCGCCCTTAAGATCGTAGTTCACCAGGTAGTCCAGCACCTCGGACTTCGAGTCCAGGACCGCCCTCTCGCGCATCATTTTTGCGGTGACGGCAATCACACAGGCGTCCTTTTCCGGGTGGTTCTCGGCCTCCTCGGAGAGGGCGTTCCACGACAGCTGGATAGGCTTGAAATCGACCTCCGGCTCCTTGTGTGCGCACGAGGCGAGCAGAAGCGACAACGCCGCAAGGGCAAAGGAAAGACGCGTGCGCATAGGCTATCGGTTCTGGCGCTTGTAGGTCGCGCTCGTCACGCGGTTGCGGCCGCCTTCCTTGGAGGCATAGAGGGCCTTGTCGGCGCGTTCGAACAGTTTCTTGGGATCTTCGCCCGGAATCATCTCCGCAATGCCGAACGAGCACGTAATGGTCTGCTGCTTGATGAGCTGGGCCTTCTCGATGGCGATACGGAGCTTCTCGGCCAGGAACTGCGCGTTCTGGATGGGAGTGTCGCCACAGAGGATGACGAATTCCTCGCCTCCCCAGCGCACCAGGCTGTCGCTGTTGCGGATCTTGCCCTGGATGAGCTTCGAGAGGTTCACGAGCACCTCGTCGCCCACGCTGTGGCCGTAGGTGTCGTTCACTTCCTTGAAATGGTCGATATCGAGCATCACGAACGAGACGGAGGAACCGTTCTTGTTGAGGTTTTCCTGTTCGCGCAGGAGCACACTGCCGAAACCGGCGCGGTTGAGGCAGCCAGTAAGCGGGTCGGTGCGGCTGGACTTCTCGTATTCGCTCTTCTCGATTTCGAGAGCCTCGAGGTAGCGCTCCAGTTCTTCCTGGCGCTTCTTGTTCGCGGCGCGCTCGCGGTTGTAGTCGAAGAAGCGGATGACGAGGATGATAAGGAAGGTGACGAACCAGACCGCGACGATGATGGTCACGAGGTCGGCCCACGGGATCTTCTTGCCCTTGAAGCAGAGTCCGCGGATTTCGAGCGTGCCGTAGCCGAGCGGGGCGTTCGTGCCCGTCTGGATTTCGATAAGCGGGATGTTCGAGAGGTCGACGCGCGCCTTGTGGACGTTGATTTCGTTCTGGGCGACCCACCAGGACGCCACGCGGAATTCCTGCGGGACGAACACGGCGGGATAAGTCTCTTCGAGCGGGAAGAACTCGATTTCGTTGAACTTGAGCGAGCCTTCGTCGCCCTCGCGGTAGAAGTCGGCATCGTAGCCGCGCAGGTAGAGGCGGACCGTTCCCTCGCCACGGGGCTTGATCCACACGAAGATGCTGTCGTATTTGGAGAAGTCGCGGCCCTTGGTCTTGCCGTCGCCCAGGAGGATCTTCACGCCCGCATACGGGTAGGCGTAGCCTTCCTTGAGTTCGTAGTCGACAATGATGGAAGAATCCGTACGGGTAAGGGCGACCGCGGAAGCACCCCCGTCCGCGCTGTCCGTCTCGGGAATCACGTAGGCGTAATCAGAAAGGTTCAGGAACGTAATATCGTCCAAACCGTTCTTGTATGCGAACAGCGCAATGACCGTCGCAGCCAATAGGACGAAAATCAGGATGTTCATCCTGAATAGGGCGTATATTTTCTCCATGATTCTCGACATGTTCCTTCCTACCGATATACCTCCAAAAATAACATATTACGGATTCCTAAACCAGCCCGCTACCGCGAAAGCCACCCGCCAAGGCGCCCGACAAGGGGTCTGAGAGTGTTCGCGAGCTCCTTTTGCGACATTTCGCTCGGGTGACCGTGCAAGGCGGTATTCTCGGTGTAAACAAACTTATACACAATATCGTTCTTCCCCGCGGCCACCTGGTCATTGTAGATGCTCTCGACAACGCCGCCCAGGTCGTCATTCGGCCACGTCTTCGTCGCGACGAGCAGGAACTTCACGCCGGGATGCAGGGCGCGGAGCTTATCCAGCAGTTTCGCATACGCTTCCTTGAACTTGCCCACGTCCGCATACGGGGGCTCGCCCTGGAAATCGTTGATGCCCACGAACACGACCACGACCTGCGGATGGAACCGGCCAAAATCCCAGCGCTCGGCATCCTTTTCCTGCTCGGGGGTGCCCATCATCGTGTATTCGTACAAATTCTCGAGCGTCCACTCGGGGACGATATTCGCATAGTTGCGCACGAGCCCGCGACCGCTCACGGCGTTTACCTGGTAATCGGCCTTGTAGCCTTCGGCAAGCAGGAAGGCGTAGCTCTTGCTCGCGTTCGTCTTCTCGAAGGGCGTGCCGTCTTCCGGCCCCTTGCCCTCGACCCCGTAGCCGACCGTAAAGGAATCGCCGATAAATTCGATGCGTCGGTTCCAGGACTTCGGTTTCGGCCCGAAGGAACCGCCCTTCCCGAGTTCGATGCCGCGGATGCAGATCTTGCCCGGATTGGATTCACTGACCTTGACGAGGCGGTAGGTGTGGGAAGCCTTGTCTTTCGGGGCCTTGAAGGAAAGTTTCCTGCGGTCGTTCACCGTCTCGTATTTCACCGCCTTGCCGTCGATTTCGAAAAGGAACCGGGCCTCGCCCTCGATGTCGAACGAAACTTCGGATGCCGTCGCGTTGAAGGAGACCGATGCCGCGGGGGCACTCGCACAAAGGCATTCTTCACTGACACTCCACCGCCCCTGCAAAAGCAGGGACTCTTCTTTGGGCATGGACATGGATTGCCCTCCATAGGCAAGGACGGACACAAAAAGGGCCGTCGGCAAAAACAACTTCACATTCATGGGGGACAAAGTAGCAAGTTCAGCCCCAGAGCCTGGGCGTTTTATATATTCTCTACATGCAAAAGCGCAGAAATGCATATGTTTTCATCGCGGCGGCCACCTTCTACGGGCTGCTCTCGGGCCTTGCCGCCGCGGGCGAGGCTGCGCCGGAAGGCGCCGGCGCCCCCCAGGTGGAGGCGCCCGCCCCCGGGTCCCCCGGGGACACCCTCACCCGCGAGGATGCGCGCATGGCGTACCTCGTGTACAAGCTGCTCGACAAGAACGGCAAGATAAAGGGAGCAAACCTCAAGCGCGGCGCAAAGCTCTTTTACCAGAACTGCAGGCCATGCCACGGCGAAGACGGCAGGCGCGTAAACGTGAATCCCTCCGGGAAGCCCACCTACATAGGGGAGCGCGCACGCGAGGACATGCCCACGTTCTGGTACCAGATGAACTTCGGCGACGAAGAGCGCAACATGGAAGCCTACTACGACGAGATTTCGCTCGACGAGATGAAGGACATCGCGGGCTACGCGCAGACGCTTCCCTAGCGCAGGAGGCGCCGCGGGGGCCTAGATATTCTTCTGCAGGACCTTGATTTCCTGGATAAACGAAAGCGGAAGCGGAAGCATGGATTCGACTCCGCGCTCCTGGATGTCGACATTGAGCGGCGCCCTTGCAAGGTGCAGCGCATGGACGGAGAAGACAATCTCGCGTTCCTTTTCCGCACGCTTGGCAGGATCCTTGACCTTTGCGGCCAGGAACGTCCCCGCCATCTTCGCATAGCGGAGCACCTTCACCAGGTCGAACGTATCCAGTTTCTGGTAGACGCTTCCGTACTTGGTCGAATTGAGCGCGGACTGGATAGACGCCTCGTCGATATCGTCCTTGAGTTCGTAGTCGGGCTTGCCCGCCTCGGGCCAGGCGATGGTGAAATCCTTGCGCCATTCTTCCGTAGGCGCGCGGTCGCGAACCTTCGCGGACAGATCCACGAACGGACAGTAACCGAAACTCTCGAGGATTTCAAAAGCCTTGTGTTCGAGTTTCGGGTTCAAGATAAAACCGTAGCCCGGGATGTATTCTTCCGTACATTCCATGAAATGTGGGAACCTGGCCAGTTCCGACAGGATCTTCAGGTCGTCAATCTTCAGCAGCCGGACCGTACTCACACGGGCGCCATAGAACGAGGAGTTCCATTCCCGGAAAGTCGAGAGCACGTTCTCGGGCGGCTTGATCCAGTTGAAGAACTGCTCCATCTCGGATTCGTATATGCCGCTCTTCAGCCCCGCGAGGTAGCCTTCCTTGTCGATGTTGAAGCAGAGGAAGGATTCGTCGTTCTTTACGCGGGAGAGGCACGAGACAAGGAACAGCAGGTAGGGCGAAGTGTCCGTAGATACGACCATGTCGAAGTTCGGCAACATCGAGACATTCCCTTCGGGCTGCGGGACGACGGACGTTTCCATCCATTCCTTCCCCGCACCGCTTACCACAACGGCCGAGACCTTGCCCGACTGGAACTGGAACTTCACGAGCCCGAGAAGCCAGAGTTCACGGAGCGGACGCGGCAAGAAATCCCAGGCCAGGTGCTTGCTCGACTCGAGGACCCGGTAGGAGGGGTCCATGACCCAGAAGAGGTACGCCGCCTCGGACACGCTCCTTCCCTTGGCAAGCTCGTTCAGCAGCTGCCTGCAATGCACGGCATCGCCGCGGAAGCGCACGTTCAGCCACCACGACAGGACATACTGACGGAGGCGGAATCCACTCGTCTTCAGGAACTCGGTCGCCTTCTCGGAGGGGTACAGGAGGGAGTTCTCCTGTTCGAGCCAGTCGTTCTGCGTGAGGAAATTGAAGATGAGCGAAAGCTCGTTCTCGGCGGCCTTTTCCGAAATCTTGGATGCAGCCGTAAACGCGCTCGTGCAAATCTGGAAGCTCCTCCTGTGGAGCGTACCGTTGGTGTTCACCCGCAGCTCACCCTTTTTGGCAAGCGAGAGCACCATGCAAATGTGCCAGTTCAGCAGGTTCCCGTAATCGACAAGATTGCGGTCGAGCCCGGCCGGTTCGTCCGCCTTTATCTCGAAGCACCTCGAAAAATCGCTGAAGCCCTGGTATACGGCCGCACCCGTAGAATTCGACCTCCAAATCAGGAAGTCCCTGCACATCGCAAGCAGGAACTTTCTCAGTTCCTTCTCCTTGCTCACGTGGACCGTCAGGCGGAGCTCATTGTAGGTAAGGCCCCTAGAGACGCTGTGGTAAATCAGGTTCAGTACGCGACGCTGCCACGGTTCCATCGCGGCAAATTTTTCGACAGCGCGGTTCTTGTCGCTAAAGAACGACATCACCTCGGACTGGATGAGCGCATTGTTCAGAAGCCCCTTTTTCCCATACGCCTTCGCATGGACATCGCGGAGCAGCGACTTGGACATGCCATCGAAATAACTAAAGAGATCTAGCATCAAAAAACCTAAACATCAAAGGAACACCCCTTCCCAAACACAACATTCAGGGGGACGCAAATTTAGAAAATATGGCGAGGGGTGTCAAGAAACGAACTTCTTCACGTCGTCGACAGTATTCGCGGTAGCGTGCTTCATGTTCCAAATGCGAGCGAACGTCTTGCCGTAAGCCTCGGTCACTACACGGTTGTCGAGAACAAGCACCTTGCCCGAATCGTTTTCCGTGCGCAAAAGCCTGCCCAGGCCCTGACGCAGTTCCATGTACGCCTCGGGAATGTAGTAGCTCTTGAACACGTTCTCGCCCTTCGCCTTCAGGTCGGCGGAGATTCCCGCGACCAGCGGTTCCGACGGATTCGGGAACGGAAGTTTCGTAATGACCAAAAGCTTGAGCGCATCGCCCGGGAAGTCGACACCTTCCCACAGGCTCTGGCAGCCGAGAAGGCACGCGCCGCGCGACTTGCGGAACATCGCCACGAGACCGTCGAGAGCGCCATCCACGTGCTGGCACAACAGGAGTTTGCCCTTCGCCGCAAAAACGGGAGCGAGCGCCGCCTGCGCCTTCATCATCGCGGAAATGCTCGTGAACAGCACCATCGTGTTCTCTTCCACTTCGGGGAGCACCTGCACGAGAGTCTCGTTCAGCGCATCGCCGAATTCGGGAGTCGAGGGCTTCGGCAAGTAGCGCGCAACCATCACGGAGCGTCTGGAATCGCTATTGAACGGTTCGTTGAACACCTTGAGGAACGGACGCTTGGGCTGGTCCGCGCCGACAAGGCCCATGCGCTGCGAGAAATACATGAGATCCCCCTGCACGGCAAGCGTCGCCGACGTGAACGTTGCAGACTTTACCCACGGATAGAATTTGGACTTCCAGACATCGCCGGAATCGAGCGGATAGGCATGCATCTTGAGCGTATGCGGATTGAACGGTTCTTCCAGGTAGAACACCCAGTCGCCACGGCCAGCCTTCACAAGGAATTCGAAATCGGCCATGAAACGCTTGAGCTCTTCCATTCGGCCGGAGGCATCTTTCACAAGGCCTTCCATACGCGGATTTCCGGAAACGAGTCCGAACAGGGAATCGGCACGGCTCTTCGCAATTTCGTACTGGTCCAGCACGGATTTCGGGTCCGCCTCGTATTCGGCAAGGATCCCGTTCGCAAAGACAAAGCCTCCCCTTCCGGCTTTCTGCTTCTGGAGCTTTTTCCCGATCTTCATGAAGAAGCGATGCAGGCACTTTTCCGTCTCGGCAATATCGGCGGTAAGCTGGTCGCACTCGCTACGGGCCGCGGCATCCTCTTCGGGAATACGCGAGCGGATTTCCGAGAGCAGCCCGTCCTGGCCATCCTTCGTCGGCAAAAGCGTCTTGGCCACATTCCTGAATCCAAAGAAGGAGACCGTCCTCCCAAAGCACTGGTTGCTAGCATCGGGAAGCTTGTGCGCCTCGTCGAACACCACATGTTCATACGAAGGCAGCAGCGCGAAATCGAGAGAAAGGTCCGCAAGGAACAGCGAGTGGTTCACCAGGAGAAGGTTCGCCGCCATGGCACGGCGCTTGGCGGCAAGCGCGGGGCACTTCGAATAGTAGGGGCACTTTTCGCCGCTACACGAAGAGGCGCTGCTCGAAATCTTAGACCACAGCACGCGATTGCGGGAATGGCTGAACGACGAACATTCGCCCACGTCGCCGCTCCGGGTCGAAACGGCCCACGGCAAGATCGCCATGAAGGAATCGCGTTCATCGGGAGCCAGAAGCGTTTCCGGTGCAGAAAGGATTTCCGAAAGCTTGCGGAGACAGAGGTAATTGTCGCGGCCCTTGAGGATCGCGGGCACGAGATTGCCTTCGTAGAGAGGCATGATCGAGGGAATGTCCTTGTTCCACAGCTGGCTCTGCAGCGCATGTGTCGCCGTGCTGATAACCACGCGTTCGCCCGTGACCGCCTTGTTCGCGGCAGAAACGAGATAGGCAAGCGACTTGCCCGAGCCCGTCGGGGCTTCGAGCACGCAGAGGCCGCCCTTGTGCATATTGCGTTCCACGCACGATGCGTAGTCCTGCTGGTTCAGCCTCGGCTTGAATCCTTCGACAACGCGAGAAAGCAGACCGTCTTCCTTCAAGAATTCGCTCACGCGAGGAGCTTTCCAGGTCGGAAGCGAGCCCGCCTGCGACGGGACCTCCGCCATGGCGAACTTGGCTTCGGGCAATTCTCCCGTCTTCTTTTCGAATAAAATCTCCCAGTCGGAACCTTCGGCAATGCGCCCGAACGCATCGAGCAGCCACGGGTCCATCCCCTTGATTTTTTCGTAGGCCATCACGAACAGCTTTCCGCAGGCATCCGCATCGGGAAGCGCACGGTGGGCTCGGCTACGTTCGATTCCCAGTTCCTGAGTAAGCGTGTCGAGCCTATGGTTGGGCACATCCTGGTAGGCGATTCTGGACAAGGTAAGCGAATCCCAAACGCGGACGTTGTCGAAGGCGATTCCCACCTTCTTCATGGATTGCTTCAGGAATTTGGAATCGAAATTCGCATTGTGCGCAACGAGCGGCAGGTCGCCGACAAACGAGCAGATTTTCCCGGCGAGGCTTGCAAAATCTTCCGCCGATTCCAGGTCCGCACGCGAAATACCCGTCAAGGATTCGATGAAGGGCCGAAGTTCGGCAGATGCCGGCTTGACCAGGCAATCCAGGGAGTCCACGGGTTCCCCGTTCTCGAAGCGGACGAGAGCCACCTCGATAATTTCGTCCTTGTCAAATTCCAGACCGGTCGTTTCCAAATCGACCGCGACAAATGCGGGAATCTTGTCCATTATTTACCTCTTTCTTTCCGGAAGCACCGGCAAATTCGGCAACAGCTTGTTGATATCGTTTTCACCATTGGCCACATGCACCGTATCGTTCGGGGCGCGCCACGGCAAGCCATACCGGAATGGCGCCAGAGTCCCGCCGTCGGGAGTCAGCCTGCCACTTTCGGCATAGTAGTAGTCAATAAAATACTTGCCTTCCACAAGATTTTCAAAGGCAAAGGTCCCATCGCGGTTGCAACGGACATAGTAGGGATTCTTGTTTTCGGTCGCAATCAGTCGAACTGTCACGTCCGTGTTCCCGTTCGGGATGCGCCCCTTGAGTTTCGCAAGCTTCAGCTTGGATACCGTCTCGAACTTAAGAAGCTGCTGATACTTGGTCTCGATTACCGTATCGCGCACGCCGTTGCTGTCGGCTTTTGCAAGCGTCGTATCCTTGTAGCCCTTCAAGAAGCCGACCGTCACGTCCGTAGGCCACGGTTCCTTGGGAACGGCCATGTAGCGGACCGGGTCTATGCGTTGCATTTTCACTTCGGACGTATCCTTATTTATCACGATATGGAACGTTTCCAAAAGTGAATCGACCGGCTTGCTGTAAGCGACGACAAGCGTATCGCCCGGGAACGCGGACCTCGTTTTCGAAAGCAGCTTAGTCTTCGCAATCGATGGGGCAAGCGTGTCGGCGGGCTTCTCGACCCATTCGAGTTCCACTTCCGCATGGAGGGAATCGAGTTCGCGGAAAAGGGAATCCTTCGCCACCTTGCATGCAAACTTGTATGTAAGTTCAGGAGCAGGAACCGAATCGAAATAGAACTGCGGCTTTTCGGAGGATGCCCCCAGGTAAACCGCCGAGGGGTGTACGGAACGCCCGTCGGGATAAGTCAGCGTGCAGTTCGAAAGTTCCGCGAATGCGGAATCGAAATAGAGCGGACGGGAAAACGAGGCTTCCAGGACATTCGCAAACGGCTGTGAAACCGACACGAGTTCCAGCTTGGAGGAATCCTGGTCCGCGAGGGGAACCCACAGCGTATCCGCAGTCTCGGGAGTCAGCACAAGGTCGTCCGTCCACACGCCGGCAAGTTCCATCGAAGGCTCAATTTTCTGGTTCCCGTTCACATCCACAAAGGCAACAACGCGGTAGCGTCCGGGCTTGAGCCCCGTGAGCTTGAAGTTGCCCGCGCTGTCCGCACGCGTAAGGAACAGCGGGGGTTCCTTCGTGAGCATCGGGAGGGAATCAAGCGCATGCGTCACCGTATCGCGGTACTTCTCGAGATAGCGGTGCCCTTCGCGGGATTCTCCCATCAAAAAGAGGCCGATGCTCGGGAACATCTTCTTCCTCGCCATGGAATCGTTCACCAGCACGCGCCCCGCAAGCGAAAGCGAATCGATATGGTCGCCCGTCGAGAACACTATCTGGAACGGTTGCGCAAGGGCGTTGCCGTGCAAGTCCTTGATGCCGCCCGCGAAGGTGACCGTATAGGTCGTTCCCGTGTCGAGAACCGCCCTGGACGTAAGCTCCAGCGTCTTCCCGCTGACCTCGAACTTCATCTTCTTTTCGATGGGGGGCGAAATGGACACGGCACTGCGCGGAATCGAGGCGTTAATCCACTCGTCGAACTCGAGTTTCACATAGAGTTCCTCGGGATGGTTCGTCGTATTCAGGGCCGGGTAGACCGCAGCCACCCGCGGAGGCAACTTGTCCGCAGGGCCTCCCGAGGGCGCCACCTGGGTTGCGCACGCCCATAGCCCGATGCAGGCAAGCAACGAGACAAAGGCGGAAACGTATGCGGAACGGCCAAACTTCATCAGTCTATCAGTGAAATAATCTTTCCGATGCGGGACCAGCGGATCCTGAACGGGATGCGCCACCAGGTAAAGGGGTTCCCCAGGCTGAACGCCTGGTCGTCGTTCTCGAAGGAGAAGTAGATTACGAATGCCTTCGCACGGATATTGCGGAGCGTCACGAATCCCCAGTAGCGACTATCCGCAGAGTTGTCGCGGTTGTCTCCCATCATGAAGAAGAGCGGCGTCTGGACAACATAGCGGTCGATCGGCTTTCCGTCCACCAGCAGGCGGCGGCGAATCTCGAAGCGCGGCTGCGTAGACGGTTCCATGAAGGCGCTTTCTGCAGCAGCGGAATCGGAAGCGGCACTGTCGGCCACCGTGGAATCCACGGTAACGGCAGGCGCATTGAGCATCGCCACGTTGCCTTCCAAATCACGCAACAGCGAACCCTCGAAGCCGACATAGCTGACAAGGCGCGACATCGAGCCCTGCGCTTCCGGCGGAATCGGGACGGGGATAAAACCGATCCCTGCGTTCCTGCGGAAGAACTCAAAATTCACAGACCCCGTCACCGTATCGCCCCAAACCGGCCTGCTGTCCGTCTTGGACCTGAGTCCGGAAAGCGCCTGCAGGAGCATCCCGCGATCCGTTTCCACGGGCAGATTGAAATCCTCGAATATGTAGTTGTTCGCCTCTACGCCATCTTTCCACAGCGCAAGTTCCAAATTCACACGGCTGTCCGGATTTTCCTGCAGCACGATGGAACGGAGCCACCACAATTTTTCGAGCGACAGCGAATCCACGAACAAGGTATCGCCCACGGAAGGAATCACGAAGCTTTCTCGTTCGTCGCGCGGAGAATGGCTCCTGAACGACATCGTGAGCTTGCCGCGTCCCGGGAGTTCCGTCTGTTCCTTGCCATTGATCGAAAGGCGCCCCTGATGGACAGCCACAGTATCGCCGCTCACGGCCACACAGCGCTTGATGTAGTCCTTCGGACCGTCCGCATAGTGCACCAGGTGAGGCTTCCCCTTCTCCGGCTCGTGATCCCAGTAATAGTTGCCGAACATGAGCGCGTTGAACAGGTGCGTGTAGCGCGCGGGATTGTTGTCGGGATACTCCGGTTCGCCGGGATAGCGGAAAATCACCACGTCGCCGGGTTTGGGTTCGGCATAGCCCGGAAAATGCCGGTTCGTAAAAGGAATCGGCGAACCGTACGTAAACTTGAGGCCCAGCAAAAAATCGCCCGTATGGAGCGTATCTTCCATCGAGCCGCTCGGGATCTGGAACGCCTGGATAACGTACTGGATAACCACGAGCGCAAGCACGATGGGAACTATGATTTCGCGCAGGAACGATTTCAGGAATTTCTTTATCGAAAAATTCTTAGGAGGCTCTTCCATATCTTTCCATTCTTAGAGGTTGCGGACACTCTTCACGAAATTCCTGCTCACGAGGATCTGCGTCCTGTCCTTGTCGCGCAGCTGCACGACCAGACGGCCCATGTCCGACTTGCGGATTTCGGAGATGTAGTCGATGGCTACGAGGTGCGCACGATGCACACGCACGAACTGGCGCGGGTCGAGTTTCTTTTCGAGATCCACCAGCGGCGTGTCGATAATATACTGGTTCGTGGGCGTGTAGACCGTCGTGTACTTTTCCTCGCTGTGGAAGCGGATAATCTCGTCCACGTTCACGAGCAAAATCCTATCGCCGATCTTCACCTGGATGCGCTGCAGGTAGGCGTCTCCCTGCGCCATGAGCGAACGGAACTTCTCCCACGAAAAATCCGCAGGCATCTGCGAATTTTCCGCGACCGCAGAGAACCGCTTGCGCAATTTTTCCATCGTGGCTTCGAGACGCTCGGGATCGACCGGCTTAAGCAGGTAATCCACCGTATTTTCCTCGTAGGCACGGAGCGCAAAATTTTCGTAGGCCGTCGTGAAGACAATCAGCGGCATGTCGTCGTCCTCGATCTTTTTCAGGACCTCGAACGCGTCCATGTCAGGCATCTGGATATCCAGAAACACCACATCGGGCATCAGTTCGCGGATTTTCGATATCGCCTGCGCACCGGATCCGGCCTCGTCCAATATTTCCAAATCCTCGGGATATTTTTCCAGGAGCGAACGCATACGCACACGCGCCAAGGGTTCATCATCCACAATCAAAGTTTTTGCACGCATATTACTTCTCCGTTACTGTTCCGTTTTTTTTCTGAGACGGGAGGTTGAGTATCCTGATGAGATCGACCCGCACGCCATTTTCATCCTCGTAAACGGTACCCGCGCCCGTCAAGAGCGAAAGCGATCCCGACTTTTCCACCTGGAAATTCCAACGGGTTCCTTCCGACAGCGCCACGGCAACCTTTCCCGAATCGATGGAGAACCTGCCGGCAAGCGTGTCCGTCTTCATGGAATCCGTCATGATGTTCTGTATCACCGTCACGCTGCTATCTTCGGCAAGCGTCATGCGAACCATGCGCACCTTGCAGTTTTCGCACGGCAGGCGGCCGGTATAGAAGCCCACGATGGTTTCCGGAAGCTCGACCTTGGGCAAATCCGGCAACGGAGCCGGTTCTTCCTTATTGCAACCGGCAAGAAAAAGACCCATACAAAGGGTCGCAAGCACAATCCTTTTCATGGGCTATAATCTAACAAAATTAGAGCAGTCCGCGGGAATAAACCACACGGAACCCAAGCGTCGGAGCCGTATAGAGCGGGTCCTTTTTCGCACGCACGTCCGGAGCGCAGTCCTTGATGGGGTCGCTCCAGCCGCCACCGCGCACCACGCGGGCCGTACCCGAAGTGGCACCCGTGTAATTGTCCATGGCCTTCGTCGGGAATGCGCCGTACCAGTCGTTTACCCATTCGGCGACGTTACCCGCCATATCGAACAGGCCATAAGGATTCGGTGGATAACTCCCTACCCTCGTGGGGCCAGAAGTTTGTCCGTAATACACAAAGTCCGACGCCTTGTCCGTACCCCAGTAGAACATCGTGTTCGTACCGCCATGCGCAGCGATTTCCCACTCGATTTCTGTGGCAAGACGGAACGATTCCACCCCGTAATTGATTTCGAGATTCTGCAGGTAGTTCTTGTCACCTACGGAAGAATAGACGTAGGCCGTATCGAGCCCCATGCTCTTGGAAAGTTCATTGCAAAAGAGTACCGCATCGAACCAGGAAACATTCACTACGGGGTTCTCGGGGGCATCCTTTGGCTGGTCAGGCATGCCGCCCATCGCCTCCGCATATGCCGCCTGCGTCACTTCCGTCGCCGAAACGGAATACGCACTGAAAGAGAACTCGACAGAATTGACCTTCGCCTTCCCGCCCTGGAATTCAACCCAACGCAGAAGATTGTAGATAGAAGAATCACGTTCCCCGCCATTCCCGGATTCACTACTAGAAGGATCCCCGGCAGATGACTTTCCATCGCCAGAGGAAGGCTGCTTCGCGGAAGAATACCAGTCGGAGTCATGCTCGATGGGCTTGACATCGACGGGATCGCCGCCGGCAGTACAGGCGGAAAGGAAAGCGGCAAACAAACCCGCGAGTGCTAGTTTATACACAACCTTCATTGTTTTCCGCCTCCAAAGACTACTTAATCACGCCCACGCGGTAAAGCTTCTGTTTCGTCTTGCCGCTCTTGAATTTTACCTTGAGCCGCGCCGTATAGACATCGGAACCGAGTTGCTTCAGGTCGAGATTCTCGAACTGGTTACGGCCCTGCGCAGGTTCTTCCATCTTCTGCTTGAACACGCAAAGGCCCGTGATGTCGTAAAGTTCAAGGGTTGCATTCTTTGCGGCCGCACCGATTTCAAAACGCGCCTTCGCATTGCCACCGCGGACCGGATTCGGGAATACGAAGAACTCGCTTATCTCGTCCTTCTCTTCCGCCTTCTCCACGTCGCCAAGTTTGCTTGCATCAAAGTAACCCGTGCGCTCGTTGCCACCCGCGGGGAGCGTCCACGCCGCAGGCGATTCCGCGGCCGACCCGTTCGCCTTGCGCAGGCGGAAAGCGGAGAGGCTGTTGCGATGCAGTGCGTAAAGTTCGGGACCCGCAGACTTCTTGCCCGGAACAGCGTCCGCTACGAATATGCTCATCGGGTAGATTGTCCCAAGCGTATCCTGGTATTCAAAGCTGCCGGCCGCAAGCGGGAACTGGTCCTTCACTTCCGTGCCCTTGCCCGTATAGGCGTACACGAGGCCGTCGCTGCTCGGGACAAGAATCTCGGGAATATCGTCGCCCGTCACATCCACAAGGAGCGGGTCGCTCATGAATCCCGCAACCGGGGTGCCGCGGGAAATCTTCACCGGGAAGCCCGCAATCGGGAGGCCCGAACGGTCGAGCGCATACACGAGGTTATCGCCCAGGAATACGACTTCAGGATAACCGTCGCCGTTTATGTCGCCGATGGCAATGCCGGAAGTCTCGTCCTTGAGGCCGCTCGTACCGCTGGCGCCACGCTTGTAGCTCTTGGTCCAGAGGGCTCTCAATTCATTTTTACCCTGCCCGTATGCAGTCACCGTACCGCGGCTACCGACCACAATCACATCGTCTGTCCCGTCACGGTCCAAATCGGTGCATGCAATTTTCCACTTTTCACCGGATGCGCCACCCAGATTTTTTCCATGTCCTTTCGCATAAACAAAATTGCCGGCTGTTACAAAAGCAAAGGCGAAAGCACCATCTGTTCTTGAGCACTTTGCCATATCGACAACGGGCGCAGGAATTTCACGTATAGGAGCGGACTTCCCGTCAAACGACGCCCCGCTAAAGGTCCACACAAAGCTCCTTCCTTCCGTTTTATCTGCAACCATAATTTTTCCATCATAAACCAGAGGCCCCGCCGTCGCGGAATCGATGTCAATTTCCTGCTGCACCGGGAATCCGCCCGCAAAACTCGTCTTCACGAGTTTCTTGGTATGCAGGCTGTAAACATCCTTGCCGTCGCTCGCCATGCCCACCAGCGGGCCGTAGCTTGCGCCCACGCGGTACAGCGGCACTTCGCACTCCGCTCCGTCGCGGCTCAGCGACTTCTGCACAATCGCGGTATCGGCAACGAACAGCGTATCGCCCAAAGCATTAAAGGCCTGCAGCGTTCCGTCCTCGGCACCCACCACGATAATCTTTTGCCCTTCGTTTTCGGGGTCGTCCACGAACACCGCGCCGCGCACCGCCGAATTCAGGCCAATCTCACGCGGGAACTTGCCGCCCTCGATACTCCCGTCGTCAATACTTATTGTCACGCGCAGGCTCAATGCCGCATAGTTCACTACGCTGTCGCCCATGAATGCGTTCGCAGTCTTTTCCTCGCGCGCATCCTTCGGAATATCCACCTTAATCTTGATTCCGGTATAGCCACCCATGGAGGTCATCGTGTTCGCATAGCCCGTAGGGCCAATCTCCGTGACCGCCTTGAATTTCTGTTTGGAATCCTCGGCAGCTTCACGCTTGTGCGGCAGCAAGTCCGTACCGGATCCGTAATCGTACATGTCCTCACCGAGCGCGTTCTTGAACGTCTTGCCGATGGAAAGCATGCCGTCGGCCTCCACCATCGCAACCCCGAACTGGTGGTCGCGCAGGGTATCGCCGCCCCAGAAGTTCGCAATGCCGTACGGCAACGTCTCGCGCAGGTACCAGTCGTTCACGCGCCACACCACGATACCGCTCGCCGGCAGCCCCGCATCGTAGGAATCGAGCCCGACAATCAGGCCCTTCGCCTTCTTCTTGTTCTCGTTGCACTTGCCCTTCACGCAAACGCTGTCCTCGAACACGAGATTCAGGCTATCCACGGGAACCGTACGAACGCTCGACTCCGCATTCGGAGTCAGCCTGTCCACCGCCACGTCAATCGTTCCTTCCTTGTTCCAACTGCGCTGACGGTTTTCAATCAGCAGGTATTCGCTCGCGCTGAGAGGAACCTTCACAATCTCGGTTCCCTTGCCCGTACCCGCGGCTGCAATATCCACCGTCACGGGTTTCCCAGCCACCGGGCGCACTTCCTTCACCTGCGACCAGCCCATGTAGGCACGTTCCCACGCGGCAGGCAGCGAAGGCAGGAACCCGTTGCCGGCATTGTAGCCCGCAAAATCCATCACGTCGTAATAACCGAGGCGGCTGATTCCCTTCACTACGTCGTAGGTGTTCGGGAGCCCGATTTCGCGCGCAATCTGGTTCACGATGATTCCGTTTACGCCCCAGTTGAGGCCATCCTGCGAGGCAGTCTCGCTCACCACCATTACCGAACGGAGCGTATCGACAGCACCGCCCGGAATGCGGATTCCCGTCGTCGCGGTATCGCCGGCGCTCGTAAGCCCGATTACCGGTTTTGCGGCCTTGCTCCTCGCGGAATCTGCCTGCAGGTATTGCCAGTCGTCGCCGGCAATGTAGATGTCCATGAAGTCGCCCGGAGTGTCCGCACCCTTCGTGCCCATGCTTCCGCCATCCACAAGGCGGCTTGCGCCCGCGTGTATAATCATGTACGCGCGCTTCACATTCGGATTCTTCGAAACCGGAATGCGGAACGGTCCCTCCTCCGAGGAATCGGCGGCGGCAGCGGCAATGGCGTCGTAAATAAACGTGAGGTAGTCGCGGCTGCGGGCCTCGTCATATTCGGCCGTCTTTTCGCCCTTCTTCTTACTCGTGCGGTTGTAGTCGATAATCGGCTTGGCCAGCGTATAGACGGAAGAACCCGTGGAGGGGTCCGGGAACACGCGCGCCTTCACGACCAGGTTCCCGCCGCTCACCGCATTGAAATAATTGTTGGCGAATTCAAAATGCTTGAGCCAGTACAAGGGCGTGCCGCGGTTTTCGGGAGGATCCAGGCTATAGGCATCCTTGTTCTTCTTGTCGGAATCGAAAGTGCCGTCGCCCGTAGTGAGCGAGTTATCCGGGTTTTCCTTCTGGAACTGGATGCGCAGCGCAAATACTTCAAGCGTATCTACAGCAAAAGACTTCGGAACAAGACCGAATACACCCAAAAACAATGCAAGTAGGGTCGCATTAAACTTCATGATTACAATTTACAAAAATAGTCCCCGACGGATTATTCCCCGACGGCCTTGTAGCTTCTAGGGACATTCAGCCGCCAGGTTCCGAGGCTGAAGGCCTTCCCGTGGGTCACCTTCTTCAGGCGTATTTCAAGATATTTGGCACCGTCGCGCTCGAACACGATTCTTTCGGCCAGCGTACGGCCTTCGAAGGGCCTATAGTCCAGGAATTTCAGCACCTCGGGCTTGCCGCCACTCCCCTTCTTCGAGATCCATTCCACCTGCCCGTCACGCACCGCATACGTCAGGCGAATTCCCATGGCGTCATCCGCCTCTACAAGTTTCAGGCCCGCGGAATCCCGCTCCGACACCGGTTTCGCACCCGCGGGTACATATTGCCCGTCAAAGAAACCGGCAATCTGGTGAATGTTCACCGTCGGGATAGAGGGTTCACCGAAAAGCCCCACCATGTAGCCCGCGCCCTTCATGTAGAGTTTCTCCGTCGGGAAGGTCATCGTCCAGCCTTCTTCCTGCCACAGGAGCGAGGCAACGCCAATCCCCATCGCGCCCGTGAGTTCCATGCGGTAGCGCTTCCCAGGTACCGAGAACAGTACCGCGTCCAGATTCTGTTCCTTGCCGTTCTGGTCCACGAGGGTTATCGCCATCTTCGCGCGAAGGCTATCAAGTTTCGGCGCTTCGGGTGCGCACGCCGCACTCGCCGCACCAGCATTTGCCGCGTCGGCATCTGTTGCACCGGCCACGCATTTCGCCGCAGACGGTTCCACTGCGGGTTTCGACGACGCACACCCCGCAAGCCACACAGTCACGGCACAAAGCACAGCGAGCGCAATGCGGTTCACGAAAGCAGTGCGATTTAAGACAAACAAACGCATGAATACTACTTCTTGCCCTTCAAGAATTCAAGCGCAGCCGGGTTCTTGGGCTTGAGTTTCAGGAGCTTGCGGTAGGTTTCAGCCGCCTCGGTCTTCTTGCCGGCGGCCGCCTGTATCGCGCCCAGGTGTTCCAGGTACTCTTCATCGTCCTTGAACTTTTCGGGATTGACCTGCATGATCACCTCGAGCGCTTCCTGGAAGCGGCCCAAGCGGTAGAGCCCCCATGCCTTGGAATCTATAATCGCATCGGGTTTGTCGCCCTTTATCGCGTCGAGCGCCTTGAGTACGAGCGAATAGCCGTATTCCACCTCGGCCTTGTTGCGGTTCAGGTTAATGAGCGTATAGCCGTAGTAGTTTGCCACCTCGGGGTAGTCGAGCTTTTGCAGCTGCGGCGACTTGAGGATTGCCTCGAACATTGCAAGCATCTCGTCTATGCGGCCAAGACGTTCGAGGTTCCGAGCCATCGTAAAGCGGAGCTCGACATTGTCGGGTTCCTCGGCCAGAATACTTTCCCAGAAAAGTTCCGCCTTCGTGCGCGCCTCGCGTGCAGCGGCACGGTTCAGGGAATCCTTCAGGGATTCCTTCGGCTTGCCCGCAGTGAGATTTTTGAAGAAATCCGTAAACACGGTCTTGCGTTCGAGGTCGCGCGCCTGAATCATGAGCACGTCGGCATAGGCACGCTGGAACCTGCGGTGTTTCGCCTTCGCGGCAGCCATCAGTTTGTTCAGTTGTGCGGAATCCACGACCGCTTCCATCGGGCGCCAGTTGCTCCACACGCCGAGCATCGAATCTAGCAGTGCATACGCCTTGTTGAATTCCTTCGCCGTCCCCAAAGCAAGCGCAAGGAACACCTTCCCTTCGCCCTGCAGCAGGGAATCCGCCTGTTCCGCATAACGCACACCTTCCTTGTTCTGCCCGCGGCCAAAAGCGATTGCCGAAAGGGTCCTGCAAGCCTGCGCACCCGCCTCCTTGTCGTTCACGAGTTTCAGGTGTGCGCTCTCGAGGTGCACCTTCGCGCTGTCAACCTCGTGCAGCATATACTCGTTGAGCCCGAGGTGATACACCAGCTCCGGCACGCGCACGCCATCGTTGTAATACTTCTTCTTGAGGAACTCGAGCACTGGTTCGCGCGGGCCGTTGACAAACGTAAGGAGGGCAAGTTCGATCATCATCGCATCATGCTCTGTCGAACCCGTAATGGTATCGGCAATTGCGCGCGCCTCCACATACCGTTTCTGCAACACTAGGGCATGCATGCTCTTCGCCAGGTATTCCCGTTCGCCCGTGGCCTCGTACGCCTTGTAGAAGAGGTCCACCACCAAGGAATCCTTCCCCGTTTCCACAAGAAGGCCCATCTGCCGATTCAAAAGCGACTTTATGTAGTTGGTCTGCGGCAAGAGAATTTCATACACGCGGACCAGTTCTTCCTTGTCCTGCACCGCTTCCAGGAACAGGCTATAGTCATAGAGGAGCGTCATGTCCTGGCTCTTCGAAGAATCCAAAGCGAGGACAAAGTATTTGCGCGCCGAATCGGCAATGCCTTCGCGCACGTAGACTTTAGCCATGAACTCGTACTGGCTCGCAAGGTGCTTTCCGGGGAGCTGGTTCGCACGCTGCGCCATCGCAACCGCGGCGGAATCCATTCCGGCATCGAAAAAACGCTGGGCGACGGCAAAGGCCAGGAACCGGCTTTTCGGATCCGCCTGGGATGCCACATACCACAAGGAATCCGCTTCGGCACGCAAACCGCGACGGTCCATATCCAATGCATTGATAAAGGCAAAATGTGCCAGATCCAGGTCCTGTTTCTGGGTCATGGAATCTGCGGCCACGGAAGATTCTCCAGCCGGAGCCGGCGATGCCGGGAGAGCCTCAGCCTTCTTCGCAGGAGCAGAACTGCACGCTGCCAGGGCGGCGCACATTACTGCAACAAGGAATTTGGCGACGGACTTCATAGGCGCTAATCAACGATGACAAAGTCAATCTTCGAATCGGGTTTCAGGTAATCCCCTTCCTTCGGGGCCGTTTCAAGGACCGTTCCCGGACGCTCTCCGTTTTCGCCCTTCACGCGCTTAATCCTGCCGACCTGGAAACCGAGTTTTTCAAGTTTCGGATAGACATCGTCCATGATTTCGCCCTCGAACGAAGGAAGCATGACCTTCCCCGTGGTGGCCCCCGCCGAAATAACCACCTTGATGGTGTCGCCCATACGGACCTTGTTGCCCGCCATGGGCTCGGTACGGATGACAACTCCGCGGGGAATGCTCGCATGCGCGCCCTTTACGATTTCGCCCTGCACGAGGCCGGCACGGGTAAGCGAGATTTCGGCCTGCTTCTGGCTCTTGCCTCGCAGGTCGGGAATTTCCACTTCGCGGACACCGAGACTCTTCGTGAGCTTCACCGTGCGTCCGAGTTTTGCAGTCCGACCGGCGGCCGGCAGTTGCACGAGCACCATGCCCGCAGGCACCTGGGCGCTATAGCGGCCCTCTTCCAGCCATTCGCACTTGAAACCGGCGGAATCGAGCGTTTTCTCCACGGCGATAGAATCGAGCCCTTCGAGATTGGGAACAACACCGGTACTCGCGAAGTGTCCGGAAAATACGGGCAACACAATCTTATCTACCGAGAAAGCGAGGACAACAATCAAGACAATCCAGAACAAGAACGCCTTCACGATAGAAGACTTCTTGATCCAGGAAACTAGCTTATTCAAAATCGATTTTAGTTTGCTCATAATAGAACTGGAACGCCATGCCAGACAGGCCTCCCCTCGGCCGCCGGAATGGCACTAGCAACTAAGCATTACCCTTTGGTCGCCTTCTCTTGCAAAGCGCTCTCGTCGAAAATGACGATGTCCTTGCCGGTCATGGCAATCGCGTTCGTCTTCACCAAAAGCGAGCAGATGCGGCTCACGGTTTCGCGGGTCGTGCCCGACATGTCGGCCAGCTGCTGCTGGGTCGGGCGGTTGTGGATGACCGTCACCATGTTGCCGTTGTCGGTGTGGATGCGGACGCCGCGTTCTTCCATGAGGTTGAGGAGGGTGCCGGCCACGCGCCCGCTAACAGACATCGTGGAAAGGGACCCGATCTGGCGGTTCGCCTTGCGGAGGCGCTTGCTGAGTTCGCTCAGGAGGCCCATGGCAATCTCGGGAGACTGGCGGATGAGCTGCAGGAAGGATTCACGGTGGATGATGAGCATCTGCGCGTCGGTCACGGTGCGCACCGAGGCAGACCTCGGTTCGCCGTCGATGAGCGACATTTCGCCGAAGAAATCACCGCGTTCCAAGAAGCTGAGGATCGTCTCACGCCCATCGACGCCGGTCATGTAGACCTGCACCGAGCCCGACGCGATGAGGTACAAGGCCTGCACCGAGTCGTCGCCTTCGAGCACCACCGTCTCGTCGCGATTGAACTTCTGAGACACCACCAAGTTGGCGAGCATCCCAATCTGCTCTTCACTTAGTTCTGAGAAAAGCTCTACGCCTTTCAGCAATCCGAGAATAGTAGCATCCACCATCTTAATTCTCCTGTCTTAAGTTAAGTCACGTTATAGCCCCAACCCCTTTGCGAGGCCAGAATCGATTACAATACTTTGATCGCGCTTGGCGCCAATAGAAATCATACCAATTTTCACGTCAACAAGTTCTGCCAATTTCTGCAAATATTTTTTTGCGTTCTCCGGGAGCTCGTCGTAACTGCGGCACTTGGTCGTATCGCACTTCCAGCCGGGCATTTCCTCGTACACCGGAGTGCAGCGGCCCACCTTCGAGAGCTGGTTCGGGATAAAGTCGAGCTTTTCGCCGTCGCATTCGTAGTGGGTGCAGATCTTGACCGTGTCGAAGGTGTCGAGCACGTCGAGCTTGGTGATGGCGAGGTGCGTAAGGCCGTTCACCACGGCCGCCTTGCGGACAACCGGGGCGTCGAACCAGCCGCAACGGCGGTTGCGGCCCGTGGTGGCGCCATATTCGTTACCGATCTTGCGGAGCGTGTCACCCGTCTCATCCAAAAGTTCCGTCGGGAAGGGGCCGTTACCCACGCGGGTCGTGTACGCCTTCACCACGCCCCAGACTTCGTCCAGGGCCGTAGGTCCGACGCCCGCGCCGCAGCTCGCGTAGCCCGCGACCGTGTTGCTCGAGGTGACGAACGGGTAGGTACCCTGGTCCACGTCGAGGATAGTGCCCTGGGCGCCCTCGAACACGAGGCGCTTGCCGGCCTTCACGGCCTTGTAGAGCATCTCGCTCACGTCGGTCACGAACGGCTTGATCTTCTGGCCGAGCTCGAGGTAGTCCTTGATGACCACTTCGGGGTCGATCGCCGGGACGTCGTACATCACGGTAAATTCTTCGTTGTGGACCTTCGCCATCGCCTCGACGCGGGGGCGCAGTTCGCGCTCGTCCATGAGGTCACCCACGCGCACGCCAATGCGGTTCACCTTGTCACTGTAGCAGGGGCCAATACCGCGGCCCGTCGTGCCGATGGCAGCCTTGCCCGCCTTTTTCTCTTTCGCCTTGTCGAGCGTGGAGTGGTACGGAAGCACCACGTGGGCGTTGTTCGCAATAAAGAGGCGGCCTTCCGGGTTGATTCCCTTCGTGTGGAGGTCGGCAATCTCGGCGAGCGTCTGGATGGGGTCGAGCACGACACCGTTACCGATGACGCAAATCTTGTCCTGGTGCATGATGCCCGAGGGTATCAGGTGGAACACGAACTTCTGGTCGCCCACCTCGACGGTGTGGCCCGCATTCGCGCCACCCTGGAAGCGCACGATGATATCCGCATCGAGCGTCAAGAAATCAACAACCTTCGCCTTACCTTCATCGCCCCACTGGGAGCCGATTACAACACGATTTGCCATATATCCTTCGTTTTTGTGACCCGGAGCAAAGCCTTGGCGGGCAGCCCGCGGGTCGATTGCTTGTTTAAAACGCGAAATTGCAACGCGGGGGATTTCCCTGCGCCCTTTTTCGCTTTAAAGATAAAAAAGTGGTTTTGAATTCGGCTCCACAACCGAATGAAAATGAAGCCCGAGAGGGCCACAAAGGGAGTTTTGCACCTAAAAACACCCAAAAACAGCCCACTTATAGGCACATTTTTATAAAATTTTATACAAACTAACATTCTCGACAAGCCCCCGTCGCAACATTCGAAAGCGGCGCCAACCCGCTCTCCGCAAGACAGGCGCAAGGCTACATCAAGGCGTTTTTTGGGTAATTCCAACCACATGAAAAAAGAGTGCACCCCTCCTGTAAATTTTTATGTATATTATAATTAGATACATACTTTAAGAGATTGCTCTTATTCTCGAATCTGAAATCTGGTAAATTTCTACAACTCGAGAGAATAGGACAAGCACTCGCACCCCATGGGTGTGGGACGTGTTTGTACTTTTCCACGAGTAAGGTTTACCAGAACCGCAGATTCGGTAAGTGCAAAGGCGATTCCACACTTTTTTCGTCTTTACACCGAATATGGCCATCTCTTACATCAAGGAGATGGATATGAAACAGCATGTCTACATTCTGACCCTGTCAGTTGCAGCGGCACTCGCCACACTGAGCGCCTGCGGCGACGATTCCTCGACAGGCAACCATGCGGAAGAACCCGAAAACGCCGTTCCCATGGATTCGGTCGCGACAGACGATGACCTGCCGAGCTGCACCGAGAAGCGCCAGGAGTCAGTCGCATTCGTCGAAGACGATTCCTCTATCTGCATCTGCCTCGACGAAAAATGGGAAGAGGCCGAAAGCGTCGCCGCGACACGGGAAGACCTACCCAACTGCTCCGACAAGCGCAAAGGCGTCTCAGCCTACGTTCTCGACGAGCACGGGTTCCTGACATGCACCGATGGCCGCTGGAAATCCGATTCAAAGGAACCGGAATCATCCGAAGCAAAATCCAGCTCTTCCAAAAAGACAGACAAGTCCAGTTCGTCCGGCGAAAAGAACAGCTCCGGAAGCGAGAAGGTTTCTTCGGCAAAGGACGAATCCTCCAGTTCCGCCGAAGCGAAGAGCTCTTCTTCTGATAAAGAAGCGAAATCCAGCAGTTCCTCGAAAGGAACGTCCGCAAAGAATTCGCTGACAGCGACAATCTACGATACCGACGCAACGTTGCACCCTGCTTTCTCGTGTTATCAATCGAATCCTGGGGCAGCAGCCAGCGAAGGTTGCCAAACTGGCGCCCAGGGAACAGATTCCAAGATTGCCATAAAAGCCGCTACTGACTGTTCCGGCATAATTCAAGGAATAGTCGAAACGACTCTTGGTTCCGACAAGAAGCCCGTACTCACCGAAGCTGGCGAAAAGTGCTTTATTGAAGACAAGTTCTTCAACCAGTTGTTCAACTATACAGAAGGAGTCAACGAAGCGGTCGCCTGGGAAATGCCATTCCCAAAGAATGACAACGGGATATGGATGTTCAATTCGGACTCCACCATTGACGGAACCAAAATCGGAGGGTTCTTCCCCATCGAAAACACAACGGACGATGACATCTTGACTGTCGGAGGCAAGAAGCTGGGGCCGTTGGCAGATGCCAGGACAAAGAGGGATAGCGAAGGGAATTATCCCCTCAAGGATTCCGTTGATTTTTACCACTATTGCAACACTTTCGGTTGGACAAGCGGAACGGATTGCAACGGCGGATTTTACGCGTTGGACTACGTTCAAGAATTTTGGGACTGGAGCATATACCCTCAAGGACATTGGGAAGCCCCCCGCAACCATCACTTCTGCATGGAAATCCACGGGACGTTCACCTATTCCGACACGCTGGAAGCAGGCTTCTCCGCCTCGGGCGACCAGTGGGTCTTTATCGGGAAAAAACTCGCGGTGGATAACGGCGGCACGCACGTGAACGCTCCGGGATTTGTCCAGATGAAAGCGCTGAACAAGACCTACAGTTCGTTCATGAAAGAGGGCGAGAAATACCCGATTGACGTATTCTTCTGCGCACGTCGCACAAGCCTGAGCGACTTCAGCATGTGGACAAACTTCCCGATAACGCAGGAATAACGACAGCCTACTTCGCGAGCGCCTCGATTTCGGCGCGGCTCAGGTAGGTGCGCTCGTTCAGGGCCTGCGCAATCTTGCAGAGCTGCGCCTGGCAGGCCATCAGGATGTTGTAATCCTGCTCGACCACGTTCGTCTCGGCCAGCTGAAAATAGTAGCACGCCGCCTGGAACTTCTGGTAATCCGGATCGCTCTTGTAGAGCTCCATAGGCAGTTCCTTCATGACGGTATCGAGGTCGCACTTGAAATCCTTGCGCATCAGGAATTCCGCGATATGGCCCGCCATCGCGATATGAGCATCGCCCTCGAGTTCCGATCCCGCGATGTGCGTGGTGCCCGGCTGCTCCCTGGAATTGTTCATCTTCACGTAATCCAGCGGACGCTTGAACAGGAACGCGACGAGCGCGTGGCCCGCCTCGTGATTGCACAACTTCTTGAATTCTTCTTCCCCGAAAAACTGCACCAGCGATTCACGCGTCAAGACTTGTTCCGGCATTGCGAAACTCCTTTTTTAGCCGGATAAAATATATGAAAATTACAGGCGTTCCCCATTCAGCGTGTTATTGACAAGGCGCGTCCTTTCCTTGTTATTCGCATCAAAGTATATCGGAAGCGCAGGTAATCCCGCCGCAGCGTCACCCGAGCAACGGAAGGAACAATTTTCAAAGTCTCCCGAAGCTTCTGGCATAATGGCTGCGGCACACTTTATGTAATCTATCTTGCAGTTATTGAACGTTCCATGCGCCCCGATATCTATACGGAGCGTAATGCATTTTTCGGAAAACATCAGGCAATCGACAAACGAGCACTGCGCGAAATGCCACAGCGACACGCTCGGTTCATTTTCTCCATGGAACGAACAGGCCTTAAAAGAGGCCGATGGAAATTCACCCGATAAAAAAATACTCTTAGAATTTCCTTTAACCAGCACGCCTTTTTCAAAGACGCAGTTTTCAAAAGTTGATTCACCTTCATAGATTTCGACTTTTCCCGTGAAGACCTGACCTATGTAATTTCCTGGAGCCATATTCCCTCACCGCATTGTGGTTCAATCATAAATATATATTATATTTATGTCATAAAATGACATAAATAATTTTCTTTCGTTCCTACCTACCTAAAAAATATTGAGTAGATAAACAGGAACGCCAAGAATATCCCTGTAAGGCATCCGCCGCACAGGGCTATTTCCCGTTGTGCCCACCGCGCCTTGCGTAGTCGGCATCGACGTTTGCCTTCCACTGGCGGGCGTTCTTGCGATTGTTACGGATGTCGCTCATCAGGCAGCATTCCGCCTCGTACATGACTCCGATTCCGGGTTTGTCGTTCACGAAGTTTGCGGCGCGATCCTCGTCGATGCCGAAGTTCCTTGCGGTCTCGATGGCGTCGATGTTTGCACCGAGGAAGATAAATTCCCAGCCGTACTTCTGCTTCTGGCGTTCAATCATCTGCTTCACGCGTTCGGCGGTGTACTTGCGGCTCGAATTCTCGTAGCCGTCGGTGGTGATGACAAAGATGGTCTTTTCGGGGCGGTCTTCGTCGCGGGCGTACTTGTGCACGTTGCCGATGTGGTGAATTGCCCCGCCGATGGCGTCGAGGAGCGCGGTGCAGCCACGGGCGTAGTATTCCTTTTCGGTGAGCGGCGCAATGTTTGCAAGCGGGGTGCGGTCGTGGAGCACTTCCATTTCGGTATCGAAGAGCACGGTAGAGACATACGCCTCGCCCGTCTCCTGTTTCTGCTTGTCGATGGTGCTGTTAAAGCCCCCGATAGTATCCTTTTCGAGCCCGCTCATGGAACCACTGCGGTCCAAGATAAATACGATTTCGGTGAGTCCCTGTTTCATGATTGCCTCCGTGCCGCTATGAATGCGGCTTAGGTAGTGGTCGCTGGCTTGGTGCGTTCGCACCTTCACATTTGCGACCGGTTAACGATGGCAATAATAGATGCTAGGTGAGGCGTTTTGGTCGCCTGGCAGGCGACATTTTAAGCGCCTAGAGTCGGCAGCCCGAACTTGAAAAGCATGTTATTGATTTCCCAGATATCGTACATTCCGCGCTCGATAAAGTACGAAACGACCAGGTCGCCCCTGTTGGAGGGCGAAAGCGCGAGTTCCGCGCGGGCGAGCAAGTCCTTTGTCTCGTCCATGTTCAGGTGGAGCGCGATGGCAAGCGCGAGGGCCGTCTTCTTGGTGGGCTTGTACTTCACGTTGCTGCGTATCTTGGAAAAATGCTTGCGGTCGAGATTCGCCTTCTTGTAGACTTCCACGTCGTCCAGGTTCTTTTCGTGAATGAGATTGAAAAGCTTGTCGCAGAAGGTTTCGCCAGGTTTCGCGAGAATGTCATCGAGGCTTGCCGAGCTTTTTTCTGCCAGTTTCATCGCGCAATAGAGAGGTTCCTCGGCAGGAATCTGCGGCGATTGCAGGGCCATGTCTTCGCATTCCTCGTCGGGAACGTTGCGACCTTGCCAGCGCCGCCTTGCATACCTGCGCACACCCTCGTATTTATCTTGTACGTAATTGTCGTCGATAAACGCCTGGATATCGCTGTACAAATCCTCGGAAACTTCGAACGCCTTGCGGTCAAAAACCACGAGGGTCACCAGCATTTCGTTTATCTGCAAGAACTCGCCGATAGTTTGCGTTGCAATCCTTACGGCGTAATCCTTCGGAAACCGGAACACCCCGCTGGAAATAAGCGGGAAGGCGATGGACTGGCAGCCCAGTTCCTTTGCCTTCTCGAGGGCATTACGGTAGCAATTTGCGAGCGCGAGCATTTCGCCGGACTTGCCGTCATTCCACTTTGGCCCCACGGTATGGATGATATACTTCGCGTCTAGCGCGAACGCGGGCGTCACCGCCACCTCGGCAACATCCAGCGGGCCAACCTGCTCGCGGGCCTTCAGCAGATCTTCGCGGCCTGCGGCCTCGTAAATCTGGTATTCGGTACCGCCCCCGCAAATAGGGTGCCTATTCGCGGAATTTACGATGGCATCAGCCTTGACCTTGGTAATGTCGTTGCGTACAATCTCGAAGGGCATTACTTACTTTTCTTGTAGCGCTCGATGCATTCCTGGTAAAAGTCGTACGTCTGCTTGGCGATGGACTTCCAGCTGAACACATCCACGGCACGCTTGCGGCTCACCTCGCCCATCTTCTTCGCAAGTTCCGGGTCTGCGAGAACCTTGTTTAACTTGTTCGCAAAGTCGGTCTGGAAGGCCTTCGGGTCGGCAGGCTCGAAATCCGTCTCGGACACGTGCTTGAGCGGCACCAGGAATCCGGTTTCGCCGTCCACGATAATCTCGGGAATCCCGCCCACCGCAGAACCCACCACCGGCGTCCCGCAACTCATCGCCTCGAGGTTGATTATCCCGAACGGCTCGTAGAGCGAGGGCGTGGCAAACACGGTCGCATGGCTGTAGAGCACGCGGAGTTCCTCGTGCGGGACGGCTTCCTGAATCCACACCACGCCGTCGCGGGTGGCCTGGACCTTTTCGATAAGCGACTTGCATTCCTCGGCGAGTTCCACCGTATCGGGAGCACCCGCGCAGAGCACCACCTGCGCCTTCTTGTCGATTTGCGGAATGGCCTGGATAAGCTGGCTAATGCCCTTCTGGCGCGTAATGCGGCCCACGAACAGCACGTAGGGGCGGTTCGGGTCCACGCCCCACTTCTCGAGGATGCCCGCATTGAACGTCGGCGCGTAGAATTCCGGGTCGATGCCGTTGTAGATAACCTTCACGCGGTCCTCGGGCACGCCATAGAGTTTCATCACGTCGCGCTTCATGCCCTCGCTCACCGCAATCACGCCGTCGGCAGCCTCGTAGGCCGTGCGTTCAATCCAGCAGCTCATGGCATAACCGCCGTCACCGAGCTGTTCCGCCTTCCACGGGCGGTGCGGTTCCAGCGAGTGCGTGGTGAGGATTAGCGGGCACTGCAAAAGGCGGCTCGCAAGCACGCCGCCAAAGTGGCTGTACCAGGTATGGCAATGGATTACGTCGATATCCTTGAGGGTAGCGGCCCACTGCAGGTTGATATCGAGCGGCTTGAAAATTTTCTGGAAACGGTCATCTTCCGGATTCAGCCCGATCTTGCGCGAAAAGCCCAATGCACGGATATTGTCCTCGTCGACATCCTGGTCTCCGAAGCAGCGCGCCTCGATGTGACAAAGCTTTGCGAGTTCCTGCGTGAGGAACTTGACATGGATACCTGCACCACCGTAAATCTCCGGCGGGAACTCATTGGTCAGAATTGCTGCGTTCATGCGATAAACTCCGGTTTGACGTTCCTAGACTTCATTAAAATAGTAATTATATCATAGAAAAAGAGCCTATTATTAAATTACATCTTTTTTCAAAATATCTATTTTTCAAGGAAAAACGGGATAACGCGAATGTACAAGAAATTACTGACAAGCCTGTTCTTCGCCTCGTGCGTCACGGCCCTCCATGCAGAACCGAACTGCACCAGCGGTGATCCGGTCAACGGGTGGGGCAATGCCACCCCGGAAGACGAAGCTCAGTGCGCCAAGGAATACTACGAGAACCTCCTGAAGAACGATCCCGACAAGTTCTTCGAGGTCTGCAAGCTGGACGGATGCCCGGTCAAGTGGAACGACGTGATGCTCTACGCCGCCGCATCGAATGTTCTCGCCGGAGGCCACGACCCCAACAGCAGGCTGCGCGACGACAATACCGCGACCGCCTGGGCCGCCAAATGGGAAGGCCAGAAGAACCTGACCATCGCCATCAAGGTGAAGGCCAAGGTCATCGCAGGATTCAGCATCGCGAACGGCTACCAGAAAACCGACGAGGATTTTGAAAAGCACGGCGCCATCAAGAAAATTTCCATCTACCATGACGCCGTCACCGAAGCGAACAAGGTCGGCACCTTCGAAATCAACAAGCAGAAGGAAATCCAATACTTCCCCTTCGACAAGCTCCTGAGAGGCGCCGGCAAGCTTTTCTGCCGCATCGAGGAAGTTCACGAAGGCGAAGCCGCGTCCGTAAGCGCATCCGAATTCAGGGTCTGGGGCAACTAGCCACCACCCCCAAGACAAGCCTCTATAAAAAGTGCCCCGCCGGTATGGCGAGGCACTTTTTTGGAGTGAGTGTGGAGATTCTTAGAAGTTCTTGCACTGGCCTTTCCACTTGCCATCGTGGCCGGCGATGTTTCCGTCGATGTACTTGCCGCTGGTGCCTACGAAGTCTGCCTTACGCCATTCTTCGCCACCGAGATGCCAGCGCATCCAGGCAACCGTAGCGGCCATGCCGTCCCACGAGCCGGAACCGTGACCGTAACCGCATTCCCTGCGGCCGGGAGCGACTTCGTAGCATTCGGTACCCTTGCCACCCGTCATCTGGATAAGGCATGCAGGTGCCTTGACGTTCGCGTTGTTGTAATCGTTCTCGGCGTTGCCGCGTTCCATGCCGCCTTCACCGTAGAGGATAGCGATAGTCCGGTCGGTCGCCACCTTCATGGCACCGGCTCCGCCCCAGTCACCGCTGTTGTTGAGGAATGCGGTAAGCACGCGCCTGTCCTTGATGAGGGCCTGTTCGGATTCAAGACCGCCCATGGAGTGGCCCGAGCAACCGACCGTATTCATGTCGAGCTTGCCAAACAGCGGGCTGTTCGAATCCTTGTTCAGCCCATCCAGCCAGTCGAGAGCCTTGATGGCCTGGGTCGCGTTGCCCGGAGATTCCTTGAGGGCAATCACCACGAAACCGTGAGAGGCAAGACGACGAATCATGCCCTCGTAAGCACTCGGTTTAGTACCACCACCGGGGCCCCATACCACAACGGCATGCTTTTGGTCCGGATTGTCGGTCAAGCGCTTGGGGTACGCAAGGATTCCTTCCCCATCCCAGCCGGTATTCGTCTTGTACTCGACTTCCATATAGTTCTTTTCTTCTTCCTTGTCGTTCGCAAGGAAAATTTTCGGCACGGCGGGCTTCGCTTCTTCGCTGGAAGAAGAAACGACCGGAGCCGCCTCGCTAGAAGAAGATTCAGCCGAAACCGATTCGCTGGAAGCGGGCGCGACCATTTCGGAACTTGTCGGGTTTACATCGGCACTACTCGTCGGATTTACGACCGGATTTGTCCCAGGGCCGCAAGCATCGGGCAGGCTAGAGGCCAAGCAGGCATCGTCGCCGCCCGGAGTCACCGTCCCGTCCCCCATTTGGGAGGGATCGACCATGCCCGAAGAACTAAGCGCGGCAAGCGGATCGTTCGGATCGTATTGCGGGGCATTGGTCAACGCGGAATCATCGCAGTTGACAACGGCGAAAGCAGCACTAGCAACCACGAGGCCCTTCGCCAGATTCCTGAAGAATCGAGATTTCATTGTATTACTCCTTGTTCTGCTCCGTAACCGCATATAAAGATACCTCGCAAAAAAAGGAAAAACTCGCGGCTTACGCGAGTTTCCATGGACAATAAATCCAAAAGCGGCAATTTAACGGGGCGCGTAGATGCGCGACATAAACTCGGCGCGGGTCTTCTCGTCGGTCTTGAAACGGCCCAGAAGCTGGGTCGTGACCATCGTGGCACCGGGCTTCTTTACCCCGCGCATGGTCATGCACATGTGGGATGCCTCGAGCACCACCGCGACTCCCTTCGGGTTCAGTTCCTTCTGGATGAGTTCGGCAATCTGGCGGGTCATGCGTTCCTGGATTTGCGGAAAGCGCGCATAGAATTCCACCACGCGGGGAATCTTGGAAAGGCCCACCACGCAGTCGCCCGGAATGTAGGCTACGTGCGCCTTGCCCGTAAACGGCAGAAAATGATGTTCACACATGCTCGCGAACTCGATATCCGGCACGATAATCATCTCGTCGTACTTCTCGTGAAAGCGCGTCTTGAGGATATCCTCGGCACGCATCTCGCCCGAAAGGCCGGTCATGAGTTCGGCATACATCTTCGCGACACGCTTCGGCGTATCGAGCAAGCCTTCACGGTTCGGATTCTCGCCCATGCCGGCGAGAATCATCCGGAAGCCATCTTCCATCATCTTCAAGTTCATGCGGGCAAAGATAGAAAAATTACTTCCGTGTCATCGGAGCGCTAGTCCTTCAAGCAACGGACACTATGACGAACACCAGGGTCATCGGGGTATCCACTTGGCATCGTAGCCATCTCCACACGAACATACCGGACATCTACATCTTGCGGGCGGTTCGATTCGTTATACCAGCCACATTCCTCTTCGAAACCGGTATAATCGGGAGAGACTTGGGCAACATTTTTGTCTTTGCACTTTTTAAAGAGCTCGGATAATCCCGTACCGGATAATTCATCATCGTCCCAGCGAAGGGTCCAATCCGAAACCCAGAATGTAGCCGAATTGCCAAAGGTGTAATCACCACATGAAATTTCCCCCGCCTTGCATTGTGAATAAGCCGTATCGCAGTCGGTATAATAGCAATACATTCCTTCGTGGTCACTTTCTGCGGGAGTGGGTATCTCGGAGAAGCCGTAAGTATCGAAATATTCGGAATCTTCGCCCCAGCCGGTTTTGGACCTGAGCAAAACATCTGCTATCTGCAAGCCATCCATTTCGTGCAATTCCGTAAGACTATCTACGACTCCAGAGGGATCATATCTCGTAACGAATGCGGCCAGTGTATCCCAATCTTCTACAGAGGGCAGGCGCCAGCCCTCAGGGCACGCTTCCTGGGCGGTTTTCCAGTTGTAAACGCTTCCATATTTCAAACAGTCCTCATCGTCGTCAAAACAGATGCGTTTACCCTTTTCCGCCTCAAAGCGTAAGTTCTCTTTCATCCACACCTGGTTCCCAATAGTGATGGTCTTGTATTCTTCCTTGTCGCGGGAATCCTTCAACGTACCAGTGTTCTTCTCCACATCTACGGCCCAGCCCGTATCTTCGCACTTGTAGTAAGAAAGGACGCCTTCCGGCTTCGCAGAATCACCGCGATTGTAGCTGGTGCAGCCCTTATTCAAGAAATTCTTTTCGAAACTGGTCGTCTCACGGAATGTTCCGTCATCGCAAACCCAATTGTCATTTTGAACAAGTTTCCCATCCTTGGTACAATCGCCAAGATCGAGAGCCTTATTCCAGAACATTTTTACAAAGCGTTCAAAATCTGGGACAGTCTCGCCCCAGGCCTCCATGTTCTTGCGAATCGAATCCAGGTCGGCCCTAGATGCCCATTCCGCCATTTCGTCCATCAGCCCCTTGTCCTTGAAAACTCCTTCTTCGAGATCCCTAGTCAAGCGGGCCATGCGCTCCGTAAATTCACTTTCGCTTAGGTCTCCCAGCACAATGACGCTGAGCGCAAGCAATGCCGCCGCACCATCACCTTTACCGAAAATATCAATATCTTCGGAAGCTTCGATATCGCCTATAAACCCAAACGAAGCAAGCAATTCACGATGCGCCTGGCGTTTTGCCGCAATGAAATGCGGGTTTTCCGATGGCACATCCTTATAGACTTCAAGCGAATCAGCCTGGGAAGCCGAATCAAGTACCGCCAATACGGAATCGCGATAGGCCTTTTCTTGAGCAACGGCTTGGAGAGCCAGTTTCGTGACGCGGGCGACTTCTAGATGAGTAAACAGGTTGACATTCGCATTATCTCGGTCAGATAGATCCACGAGCGCAGTCATTACGATAGGACTCTGCGAATTCTTGCCGGTCACTTCGTTACGGTAGTAGCCGTTCACTTCGACAAGCGCATATTGCGATGCAAGATCCACGCTTGCAATGGAATATTCTCCTTTGTCATTCCGTGTGAATCCCTTGAAACTCTTGCCCGTCTGCAAAAGCGATCCGCCGTCCAGTTCCTGCACCGTGACAGAAGAGCCCGCAATGAATGGCCCCTTCTGCGATATTCCAGAAATGGTTTTGTCCTTAATTGAATGCGCTTCTGTGGAGCTTTCGGAATCTCCGCAACCTGCAAGCAATAAAGAACCGCTCAAAAGAGCTACTGATGCAAACCCGGTTTTTGACAAAAAGCTATTCATAGGGCCTCCCTATTTTGAAACACGTTCAACCTCTTAATATAAACTATTCGGAAGAAAAAGGTCCAAAAACCTCTGCACCAGTGAGATTAGTCACATCGCCTACTGGATATTGACTTTCACCAAGGCGCCAGCGCCCTTGGCAATATATATACCGTGCGGAATGTTTTCGAGCGACATGCCGTTTATCGCGGTGCGGACAAGCGTTCCGTTCAGGTTGAACAGCCTGATTTCGCCCGCAGATTCCAGGCGGTTGCCCATGCGGACAATCCCGGAGGTCACGCGCGCCAAGCCCTCACCCAACTGCGCGCCGTTCACGATTCCCGTCGTTTCGCCGCTGTTCACGTAATCGCCGAGCCCGTAGGCACTGCGCATAATCTTCAGCACGTCCATATCGAACACGGAGCCGTCCGGCGCGGACTGCCTGCGGATAATGGTCATGTTGTTTTCGCCCTCGTGGCCCGTATCCCAGGCGATGGGCACCACCTTGTTCTGTTTCGCGAGCTTCATCACGGCGTCGTAATAGGCAAGGCGGCCCTTGCGGTGCTTCGCGTAGTTGTCGCCCGTCAGCACGCCCACGCGGTCGTTCGCGCCGAACTCGCCGATAATCACGGGCACGCCCTTGTCCACAAAGTTCGTCTTCATCTTGGCAAACTGACTTTCAATCTGTGCGCTCGTACACTTGTCGCCCATTGCGCCCGCCCAGGCGTTGTAACCGCAGTTATGCACGATGTCATTCCCTGTCGCGAGGTCATCGCCCCAATAGTATTGCGGATAAACTTGCGCGCCCCAGTCGGCAATGTCGTTCATGAGCGTGTAGGTGTACGGGTCATAAAAATGCACCTCGACCATCAGGCGGTTTTCAATCACGTCCTTCGGGAGTTTCGAAACCGGCATCACCTCGGTCGTGCGGTCGATACTTGTGGAAGGTCCCTGGATTACAAGAGTACGGCTCGCATTGTTGCCGCCCGTCGCACGCACCGCATCCACGAATGTCTGGTGGTACACCATCAGGATTTCCGTCTCGTGCCTGTAGTTGTCGTCGGTAGTCGCGGGCTCGTTCGCGCTCGCAAAGAGCAGGTTCTCGTTATAGTCCTTGAAACGCGTCGCAATCTGCGTCCAGTAGGCCTTCTGCTTCGCGTTCACCTCGTCCTTCTTTTCATCCTTCAGGTTCTCCTCGAGCCAGCCGCCGTCCCAGTGGATGTTCAGGACCGTCACGAGGCCTGCGCGCATGCACATGTCCACCACCGTCTGCACCGAGTCCATCCAGCTTTCGTTAATGACGCCGTTACTCGCGTGGCTGTCCCAAGCGCAGGGAATGCGGATGGTGTTGAACCCCGCCGCCTTCACCGAATCGATGTAGGCTTCTGTCGGGAACTTGTTGCCCCAGCCCGTGGGGTTGCCCGGAACTTCCATCGTGTTGCCGATGTTAATCCCGAAACCCATCTTGTTGAACATTTCGCCCGCCGTCGGGAGCGTTTCGGCATTCGCGAGCACAGCAAGCGACGCCACGGAGAAGGAAGCGGCCAGCGCCGCAGTCCTGAGTCTGCTTTTAAGCATAACATCCCTTTAAGGCGCGAAGGCGCCTTCACTTCAAACAACACTTGAAATATATATGGATTTACGGCCCGCAGGCACCGCCAGGCCGTTTTTCCCATTGACAAAATGTCCTTGAACTGGATTTCTTTGCAAAAAAGTCGGGTTTTAGCCGAATTTACACAAATACGACTTCATTCCCGGTGCGTTCGGTGACGTTCCGGTTCGGGAGGCCACTCTCCGTATCGGCGTAGCCGATGGCAACGGAGGCGTACACGCGCTCGTCTTCCTTAAGGCCGAGGCCGCGCAGGTATTCGAGGAGCGTCGGGTCTTCGTTCAGCCACTTGAGCTGGTTGATGTAGCAACTGCCGAGGTCGAGTTCGTTCGCCGCAAGCATCATGTTCTCCACGGCGCAGGCCACGTCGGCCATGTTGTTGCCGTATTCCTTCCTGTTCGCGACCACAATCAGCACGGGCGCCGTATAGCAGAAGGAGTAGTTCCCCTTGCGGGCGAGCGTGATGGAATTCTTGAGGCTCTTGTACAGGTCTTCGCGGAGTTCCATCTTCGCGAACGCAGCCTGCACGAGTTCCTTGAGCTTTGCAATCACCGAAGCATCCGAAATCACGAAGAAGTGATTCGTCTGAGCGTTGCCGCCGGTAGGGCCAAACTGACCCGCCTCGACAATCTGCTTCAACTTCTCGAGTTCCACAGGCTGTGCCTTGAACTTGCGGGTACTGCGACGTGTGCGTATTGCTTCGAGTGTGTTCATACTACTTGTCTAGCGGGAGCACGAGGATACGCGAGTTGCGCTTCTGGTTGTAGTGGTCGCGCTTGCTCTTGGGCAAATCCTCGACCGTACCATCCTCGAATCCGAAGTGGTAGAACCAGTCAAGCGCCTGCGTGGTCAGCAAGAACAGCTTACTGTAGCCTTTCATGCGCCCAACAGAAATCAGGTGCCGCACGATGGCATCGCCAATGCCCGACTTGCGGTAGTTCGCGCCAACCGCGATACCCGCGACCTCGGCCATCCCGTCTTCGAACTCGTGCAAGGCGCCGCAACCGTGAATGCTGTTGTCGATGCTGTACACCACGTAATCCTTGAGCTTCTCGGAAATGCTTTCCTGCGTACGCGGCACCAGGTAGCCCTTCGCGATGTAGTCCTGCATGATGCGCAGGATATCGGGGATGTCCTCGATGTTCGCGGGCCGGATACTCGAGTACTGGTTCGCGTACACCATGGTACCGTCGCCCCGCGCGCTGAAGACTTCCTGCAGCACGCTGCCCTGGAATTCACCGCTCAGCAAATGCACGCGGTTCGCACCCGCCTCGCACGCCCGGATGGCGTTCATCAGGTAGTCCATCTGCGCAAAGTCGAGCACGTCGGAATTGAGTTCCAGCAGTTCCTTCGCCTGGTCCACGTCCAGTGCCGAAATCACGCCCGAGTCCGTCGGCTCCAGGTACTTCGTGTTCTTGCCGGTCACGAGCCCCTTGAGCTTGATGCCGTTCTCGTTACCGATAAAGAAGAGTTTGCCCACCTGCATGTACTTGCAGATTTCGGTCGCAAGTTCCGTAGAACTGATATTGTAGGCATGCCCGATCTTGTTCCAGCCGATAGGCGGAATGATAGGCACGAAATTTTCGTCAAGCAGCTGCTCCAGAATATCGCGCTGAATCCGCTCAATCTTTCCGGTGCGCATGTAGTCCACGCCGCCAATCACGCCAAGGCTCCGGGCCAGCACCCAGTTGCCCTGGATACCGCTCAGGCCGCTCGCCGTGAGGTGGCTCATGATGCGCTGGGCAACCCCGAGGCTCGCCTGCTCAATGAGGGGCAGGGCCTCCTCGCTCGTAAGCCGAACGCCACCCTCGAACTTGCTTTCAAGTTCCCAGGCCTTCAACTGTGCGTCGATACTGTTTCGCGTACCCGGCACGATAATGATGCGGATACCCGCCTTGTGCAGCAGGGCGATATCCCGCATGAGCACGGGGAACAGCGGATGGTCCATCAGGCCGTCGTCAATCTTCAACACGAACAGCTGGCCCTTGAACCGGTCCATATAGCCGAACACTTCCCGGATGAATCCGGCAACTTCGAAGTGCTGGGAATAGAAATCGGACGCAGTGTTGTTCATATTTCTTACTTCTTCTTGCCCTTCGCAGGCTTCTTGCTATCCTTCGCGGGCTTTGCAGGTTCGGCAGCCTTCGGCGCTTCGGCGGCAGGCTTCTCCTCGGCCTTCGGGGCCTCTTCGGCAGCGGGGGCGGCCTCGGCCGGAGCGGCAGGGGCAGCGGCGGCATCGGTTGGCGAGCCCGTCGAGCCATCCACGGCCGGAGTCTCGGCATACACCTTCAGGAGTTCCACCTCGAACACGAGGAGCGCATTCGCGGGAATCATCGGCGGCACGCCGGCCTCTCCGTAAGCAAGCGCGCTCGGAATCCAGGCCTTCACCTTCATGCCTTCCTTCATCACCTGGAGCAGGTCCTGCCAGCCCTCGATCACGGCATTCACCGGGAATTCCAGCGGCTCGCCGCGCTTCACGCTGTTGTCGAACTCGGTACCGTCAAGGAGCGAACCCACATAGTGCACCTGCACCTTGTCGGAAGCCTTGGGGGTAATGCCCGCGCCTTCCTTAATTACCTTGTACTGCACTCCTTTGGTCGTCACCTTCACCGTGGAATCCAACACGTTCTTCGCGAGGAACTGAGCCTGCTCCTCGAGAGCCTTCTGGGCGGCGGCCTTCGCGTCGGCTTCCTTCTTCTGCTGCATCTGCAAGAGCAGGCCCTGGAGCGCCTGCTCGGAAGCGGAATCCGTCATGAGCACCTTGCGGCTCGTGTCCACCTCGTCCTTGATGGCGGCGATAATCACGTCGAGCTTGAGGGGAACTTTTATTTCGGCAATCGCCCTGCCAAGATCCATACCCAGGGCGTAACTGTAGCGGTCGACCGTGCTGTCGAGGGAAATCTTCGTTTCGGGGGCAACCGCGGGAGCGGGAGCCGGAGTCGGGTCTGTCGCGGGAGCAGCGTTCTTGTTTCCGCCACAGGCGACAAAAACCAGGCAAGAGGCAGCAATCGGGGCTAAAACAGAAAATTTCATACAGGAAAACCTTTTTTGGATGTTAACATAAGAAAAATAGGTAATTTCGCTCACACCCGCCTCCGAAAAGGGGCAAGATTGCGTGAATCACCTCACAAAAAACCTGCTTTGTAAACTTCTATAAACATTTTCTATTGCGGAAGGGCGCTGCATGTACTATTTTTTATAAGCAGGAAGAGAAAGGTACAGCTTATGACCAGCAACTTTATGAATATCGTAGCGAAAGCAAGCGAGAACAAAAGTCGCTTCGACACGTCTATGCTCGGCCTCAAGGACGAACTTGAGAAATCGGTGAGCCGCGACGCCAGCATGGTGCGCGCACACGTGAGACATTCCAAAGGCACAACCGGCTGGCTCCCGGGAGCCCTCTCCTACCCCTGGATTTTCGTCTGCATCGTAATTCCTGCCGTCATGGACATGTTCGTCTAGGCGCCACTTTTCTATCTTTGTTGCCGTAAAACAGCGCACCCGCGCACCGGAGACATTATGGCAGCACTCATCCTCGACGGCAAGGCCCTCGCCAAGACCACTGAAGAAGAACTCAGCGCCCGCGTGGCGAAACTCAAGGAAAAGACGGGCAAGACCCCCATCCTCGCCACCATCCTGGTGGGCGACGACCCGGCGAGCGCCACCTACGTGAAGATGAAGGGCAACGCCTGCGCCCGCGTGGGCATGGAAAGCATCCGCGTGGTGCTCCCGAAGAACACCACCACCGAGGAACTCCTGAACAAAATCCAGGAACTCAACGACAACCGCGACGTGCACGGCATTTTGCTGCAGCACCCGGTTCCGCGCCACATCGACGAGCGTGCCGCCTTCGAGGCCATCGACGCCCGCAAGGACGTGGACGGCGTGACCTGCCTCGGCTTTGGCCGCATGGCAATGGGCGAACCCGCCTACGGTTGCGCGACTCCCGCAGGCATCATGCGACTCCTGAAGGCATACAACATCCCGCTCGCGGGCAAGCACGCCGTCGTGGTGGGCCGTAGCGCGATCCTCGGCAAGCCCATGGCCATGATGCTTTTGAACGCAGACTGCACCGTGACCATCTGCCACAGCAAGACGCAGAACCTCCCCGAATTTGTGGGTCAAGCCGACATCCTCGTGGGTGCGGTCGGCAAACCCGAGTTCATCAAGAAGGAATGGATCAAGCAGGGCGCGGTCGTGGTCGACGCCGGCTACCATCCGGGTGGCGTGGGCGATATCGAGAAGGGCCTCGACGACGTGGCGAGCGCATACACTCCGGTTCCGGGCGGCGTGGGCCCCATGACCATCAACACGCTCATCTACCAGAGCGTAGAAAGCGGCGAAAAATATTTGGGATAATTCGGGAGCGAAGGGCGCGGGCTAGCGTCTTTGGCGTTCGAGCTCGACGGCATCCGCTTCGGCGGAATTCGGCGAGAGGATGTTCTTGACGGTCTGTCCCACGAATTCGGCGCCTATCCCGATCAGCGTCCCCGTGAGGGAATCGTTCGAGTATTCAAGGTTCATCGCGGCCTTCGCATCGGATGTCGCACGTTCGTTACGCAGCGTCGCACTGTCCGAATAAACTAACGGACGTTTGCCGGTGAGGTTCACGCTATCGGTCTGCGAGGCATCCTTCTTCTGCACGAGCTGTGCATTTGCAGTCGTAGCGCAGGCAAATAATGCAGCAAGCACGGCAAGACGGGAAACAAGCCTCTTCGCCAAAATCATGCCGTTTTTTCCTTCTTATCGTGCCGCGCAAAGAACTCCGCGACAATCGTGCCACTTATGGAATGGTACGCGCAGCTGATGGCACACGGAACCACGCAAATCGCAGCCTCCGGGTGTGCCGCCACGTTCTCGGGGTTAGCGAAGAAGGCCGCGGCAAGCACGGTCGCCATGCCCGCATTCTGCACGCCCACCTCGATAGCGATGGTGCGCTTCTTTGCGGTATTGAACTTGAAGATGCGCCCGACGGTATAGCCCAGCACGTAGCCGAGCCCGTTGTGGAAAAATACCACCGCAAGCACGAGGAACAACAGCGAAAGCCCGTTCGTAAGCAGGTGCGGGCGCACCGTCACGATGACACCGCCCACAATCAGCGCAAGGCCAATCACGCTAACCGCAGGCATATTCGCACGCACTTCCTTGAACACCGGGTTCTTGCCCAGGAAATAGTTGCAAATAAAGCCAACCAGAATCGGCGCAACCGTCACGTACAGGATATTCAGGAACATTCCCTTCGCGTTCACGTCGATGCTCGTATCGGCAAGCCAGAGCACGAGCAGCGGGGTCATGAGCGGGGCAAGCAAGGTCGAGACCATCGTCATGCTCACGGAATACGTCACGTCCCCCTTGGCGAGGAAGCTCATCACGTTGCTCGAGACGCCACCCGGGCAGCAACCCACGAGAATGATGCCCACGGCCAGGTACGGGTCGAGCCTGAAAACCTTGGTGAGGGTGAAGGCCACCAGCGGCATGATGGTGTACTGCGCGCAGGCCCCGAGCAGAATGTGGAGCGGCTGCTTCATGAGGTTCTTCACGTCGTCGACGGTGATGGTAAGGCCCATGCTGAGCATGATAACGCCGAGGATTATGGAACTCGTGTTACCGTGCACCCAACCGAAAGTTACAGGGGCAAAAAAAGCCACAACGGCGGCACCGATGACGAAAAGCGATGTGTATGAAGAAAGCAGACGGCTAGCAGCCTTGATTATTTTCAACATGCGCAAAATATAGGAAATCGCCTACACTGCAACACGTCTACCGTCTAGAACATCACCCTGTAGGGAATCTGTTTTTCGAAGCGGCGTCCCTTCAGGTCGCGGTATTCCTTATGCGTAGCCCCGCGCATGTCGGCAGGGCGTGCACGACGGATATCCCGTATCACGGTTGTCGAATCCGTCGCCGTAGAATCACCCGCGACAACAGATGACGAGTCCTGCGGCTGCACAGTCGAAGTATCTGCGCCGGCGGATTTTTCCACCAGCACCTCGACGCGGCCCGTATATTCGGTATTGTCGTTGCCCTTCACGGTGTACTTGAACGAAGCAAGCCCGCTGAAATTCGCCTTGGGCGCAAACCTTGCCGTATAGCCGTCACCCGCAAGTTCCACGGTTCCATTCTCCGCAGCAGAGACGCTGTAGGTCGGCGAGACATCCTTGAACCCGCGCGTAATCGTGCGCAGGTCAAAATCGAGGGACTTCCCGCCCGCAGCCGTCGCGTGCATGGCACCCAGCCAGTTGATATACTTCTCGATACGCACGTAGCCATCACTTTCCTTGGTCATCGCGTCATCTTTTGACTTGTCATAACCAAGAGCCTCTTCGAAGTAATCCGGCATGCCATCCTTGTCGGAATCGGTCGCGGCCTTCCCCGCAATCACCTCGCCCCAGCCGTTGTTGGTCTTGAGCCCCATCGCGCCCACGCTCTTCACGAGCGCACCGGCCGTTCCAAGCGTATTCACCTGGTACCACACCAGCGAATCGATGTCGTCGTACGGGAGCACGCCGCTCTGCGACGTCACGTAGCGCCACGCACTTGCGGCAGAGAGCATCGGGCCCGATGTCGTAAGTTCGCTCCAGGGTTTCGCAAGTTCCTCGCCCACGCCCTGATAGTAGTAAATGCTCGAAGGCCCGCCGTTCAGTTTTCCGTCGCGGTCCGTATCGATCATGTTGCCGCTCGCGTAGATGCTCTGGTTCTTGTCTACCTGGAACCACGGGTTACTCCCCTTCGGGCCATAGACAAAGTAATTATTCACGATGTCGTGATTGAAGTGCGTGCTCGTATGTGTCGTGTAGCCCGCTTCGAAGTTGTAGAGGATGTTGTTCACGAACACATCGTTAATCTTGTCGAGCGGGTTTCGGTTGTGCGTATTCACAAAGGCGTTGTAGTACCAAGCCCAAGTGCCATCCACCGATTCGATATGCGCTCCGAACTGCTGCCCGATGGGGTTGGCAATCAGCGAGTTCTGCACCGTAATGCCTGTAACGCGGTAGCTTGCATTGTCCGAAGAACCGCCGAAGTTGTTCCACGGCGCAAGTTCCACCGAGCAGTGGTCCACAATTACGTTCTTGGAATCGTAAAGGTTGAGCGCATCATCCTTCTCGGACGCGGTATTTTCGCCCGGACGGATTCGCAGATAGCGGATGATGATATTGCTCTGCTTGCCGGTACTGAGCTTGCCGCCGTGAATGGCGATCCCCTCGCCCGGCGCCGTCTGCCCCGCGATGGTAATGTTACTCTTGATAGAAACCGCCGTCTTGATGTTGATGATGCCACCCACATCAAAGACCACGATTCGGTTACCCTGGCTCACCGCATCACGGAAGGAACCCGCACCGTCATCGTTCAGGTTCGTCACGTGATAAACGCTGCCGCCACGACCACCCGTGACCTGCGCCCCGAAACCGAGCGCCTCCGGAAAAGCCAGCGGTTCGGCACCCGCCCCGATAAAACCAAACACTGTCAGGCAAAGCGCCGAAACTGCCGTTTTTGTACCAAACATTCCCATAATCGACCATCCTTTACGGGTCCGCACCACCGAACCCGACAAGTACAATATATTTTTTTTTACGTCAAAAGAAAGATTCTTCCCTAATAACGGTTGTCTATGGACAACACACATTTATCTTGCCGTTTCATCAAGATTCTGCATCAACTTGTGAGTTTCGATAAGGATGGCGATGATTTTGCGGTAATGCGAGATGTCGTCGAAGGTAAGGGTACGGTTTTTGCGGTCCTTGAGCCACTTTTGGGCGGGTTGATAGCCGCCGATGTAGAAATTCCAAGCTAATTCAGGAACATTCGCAAAATACTGCGTCTTGTTGATGTAGACTTTCCCGCCAATGTCTTCCCCGACTTGGTCGGGGATCTCCTTTTCAAAACGAATATCGCTTACAACATTGTTGCCTTCGATGTCGAAGGAGGTTGCCTGCGGTGGAATTTCTTCCATCAGGTGCAATTTGCGGAGTTTGTTGCCGATGGAAACGATGCGTTCGAATTCTTCTTTGTTTTCTGGGTAAGGAATACGAGGAAAATCAATTTTCAGAAATTCCTTGTATTTTTCACGATAGGACGGTGTATGGAGAACGCCATAGATGTAATCAAAGACTTGTTCCGGAGTCGTTTTGAGTTTAGTGCACTTGTCTATTTTGCGCCAGATTTTTTCGTCTAGATTGGGCTTACGAGTCTCGCCGAGTTTTTCTTCACCATCTGTTGGATAAAGGTAGAGAGGGAAAACGTTTCCACCTCCTAATTTCCCAGCGCTAGCAATGAGATTTATGTCTGATATCCGATTTGTGCAGAAAACGTATTTCCAATCATCAATACATTGTCGAGAAACGCTCAAAGACAAATTATCCCTAATAATATGCCGCATTAAGGCGAAGCGATGTCTTTCAACCTTTTGCAAATCATAATCAAGGAAACGATTGTCAAGAACTCTATATGAATAGATTTGATTATATAATGAATTAATTGCGTCAAAAGAAACTAATTCCGCATCATGATGCGTTTTGATGCCGGCGGCATTCATTTTCATTAGTTCGTCAATCCTGAAACCTTTTTCGTATTCTTCTTGTATTGAAAAATCTTTTGGAACAAAGAAAAACTGAGGTCCTTTGGGAATTAATTCTTCCCAAGGCACATCACTGAAAGATGTGTTTGCTAAAAATGCATATTTTTCAAAACGTTTACCAAAGAGCTCATAATGGTAAACGCGGGCTAGAGATCCTTCGACTTCGCCCTTACGGGCTTCGCTCAGGATGACACTCTGTTTTTTCTTAATAAAAATGTTAATGCTTACGCCTTGCATGATATCAAAGACATTCTCGTCTTTGTCGCCATCAAATGCAGTTTCCTTTTTACGAGTGTCGCCATGCAAATCAAGAATGTAGATTTCATCAAAAGTTTCCATCAATGCTTTTCGCATTTGTCGATGGATGATTCCATCTATGAAACTATTGTTTGAAATATACGCGAGAATTCCTTCGCCATTCTTTTCTACATAGTAATGGCCTAATCGAATGAATTTAATGTAATCATCCGAAAGCGGCTGGATATTTTTCTCGTTTAAATTTTTCTTATAGGTTTCCGATAATTCCTGAATCCAAGCGCTTTTATTACTACTGCTCACGCTATACGGCGGGTTGCCAATCATTACCATTACGGGTGTATCGCGCTTGACAAGGTTCGCCTCGTTTGCTTCTTGCGCAAGCCATTGTGCAAACAGCGTTCCCGTGTCGTGGTCACATTCTTCAAGGGAATTGGTAAGGAATATGCGGAGTCGCTTGTCCTGTTTTGCCTTGTAACCCGTCTGCGCCAGCACCATGTCCAATTTCAAGTGGGCAACGGCGTATGGAGCCATCATGAATTCAAAACCGTTCAGGCGCGGGAGCAGATGTTCTTCCACATAGTTTTGCCAAGCACCTTTCTGGTTCTCCATTCCAGAATATATCTTGCGGACCACTTCGGCAAGGAATGTTCCCGTTCCAGTTGCAGGGTCGAGGATTTGGACTTTATGGTATTCCCGCGTTTCGTATTTCTTGTGGTCTTTGGTGCGATTGTCCGTGTATAGGTTCGAAGTTTGACGAATCGTCACCTTGCTCGTGTCGGCAAGCCCATCACTCAAATTGAAGCGGGATTTCAGAATTTCGTCAACGGCACTGACGATAAAGTGGACAACGGGTTCGGGCGTGTAATAAACACCACAGGCCTTTTTCTGCTTGGGGTCGTAATAGCGTAGAAAATCTTCGTAGAAGTGAATCATCGGATCGGCTTGCCCCGTAGCCTTTCCAAAATTCTTCATAACCTTCGGCATGTCCGTCACTCGGAATGTTTCTGCCAGGTCATCTACAATCCATGCGATGCTGGTATCTACATCGAATGCGGCAACATTCTGGAAAACCTTGCGCAAGAACGGATTTGTCTTGGGAATGAGCGTGGCCGCTTCTTCTCGACTGAACGTGTCAGGAGTGTCGTCATGGAGCCTTGCGGCAAACATTCCATAGCAGATTGTCTGTGCGTAAATATCGGCAAATTGACGTTCCGTCAAATCGTGAATCAACACCTTCTGGAAAGATTTCCATTGCCCCGCCAGTTCGCCTGCCTTTTCGCTATCGGTTTCGAGAGTCTTTTCAATCACTTCGGCAAGGAGGCGCGCCTTGGCAGCCATCATCTGCGCCAGTTTTGTAGAACTCGTAATTTTTTGCGGTGTTGATTCCGCAATGTGCGCCACCATCTCCAAAAACATCGGGACATTAGCGTCTATCAGCGCAATTTTATTCCCTTTGATTTCGGCAATGCGGATATTTTGAGTCGGCATTCCGTTTTCATAAGAATGGAAATCAAGGTAATCCGTGAAAAGGATATGGTCTAGCGAGTTCTTGTAGCGGTTGAACTGTTCCTTGTGCTGGCGGTTTCCATCCAAGTCGCTATCGCCGATGTCCTTTGCCTCTACGAACGCAACAGGAATGGATGTTGCTCCTTTCCCTTTCGCGATAATGTAGTCCGGCGCTCCGCATTGGATTCGGCTGGGTTCGTTTGTGATGGTGAATTTGGGGAGCAAGTCGCCAAGCAGTTTTGCGAGTGCTGGGCGGTAACTGTGTTCGGTCGCCTTGCCCGTAGAAAATTGCTTGGAAACCTCGTCGATGTACTGTGCGACGGATTGAATCTTGCTCTTGTCCAAATCGGCCATGGCGGCTCCAGCGTTGCGAGAGCCGTTCCTTGTTTCACCGCGATTTCCACAAATAAAAAAGGCGTGGAGTCGCAGTGCCTATCATTGCTGCGGGCTACCACACCCTTGACTCAATAAGCACAAACGACCCACGCCCCAGATGGGACGTGAGCGTTCGTCTTATTCTCGAGTCATTTGAAAGTGGTAGTTTCAGCAATGAGAATAAGAGACGAATCTCGAATTTCTGTTCGCTCCGAACCATTCGGTACGGGGCTATTTATCGTGCAATATAGATTATTGGAATGGCAAATATTGCAAAAACCGACCCTAAGGGGCCGGTTAACGCAAATATAAGGCTTAGCCGAAACAGCCCTACGGGCTACAAGAGACTTTTTATTTCTTCGACAACCTGATTGGGTTCAGAATCGATGTTCACAAACCGGATATTCCGTCTTTGGATCTCGGCCGCATCGCATTTAGATTCCACACCGGCACGGCAAATCGCTATATCCCTATAAGGAATGTAGATGGGAATAACTTCACCATTCGCAAACAGCGGCCTTGCTTCTAGGAACATCTTTAACTGAGGAAGATATCCCTTTAAGTACTCAAATATCCGCTCGTGACGCTCTATTTCCCATGAGTCACCGTTTGATTTCATTTCAATAGCCATCTTTTCGGCATCTTGGCAAACAGAAACTATTGTTTTACAGACAGGCTCCGCCGAAGCGTCAAACAGATTGTAAACTTTCGACTCGCATACGACACCAGGCAAGCCCAAATAGCACTGAACCGCATTTATATGTCCTGCCGTCGGAAGTTTCTTGAGTAGATTATACCAGCCCTTCGCATTGTCATATTCAGAGAACTTTTGATAAAGGCAGAACTTGTATAGGGCATAGTTATCGCGAATGAACTTGGAATAATAACCACCCGTAGCCATTATGATATCCATCGGATGGAGCGGAATATTTTCGCGCATGGCGACACCCACCCGCGATTCACTTTCTAATGAACAATGTCCATAGACACGTTGCATTTCTGACCAGTCCAAATAGCACTTGACATCACCACGTTCAAGGGCCAAATCCTCAATATAAGGCCCACACGATATGAAGAACGTTTCCTCCGTATAGTAGCGTTCACAAAGACGCATGAGAATCCCTTTTAAGGACTCGAATGTCACCGATTGTCTTTTGGCAAGAAGTTCCTGAACATAAACCCACAGGTAGTTTACATTTTCTTCGATATCAATGTATTCTTCCTTATCCCAAATCGCCTTGGCCTGGTGGTAAAAAGCCTTTTCTTCGGGCAACATGGCACTTTCAGGCGTGTGAGGCAAGGATATAGGGACTTTGTCTTTTACAAGACTTTTCCTTATCTTGTATACCCGGTCATCCATTATCGCGAGCAAATCACGATAGGCCTTATGGGCTTTTTTGAATTTTGGGGTTGCCTTTTTCCAAAAAGTATTTTCAAATTCTACTTGTTCTTCTGCGGAGAGTCTATCTGCATAAGGAATTCCGTGTAAATCTATAATTTCATATGTAAACCCTCTTACATTCCGCAAATATTCGTATAGCGCATCTGTTTTAACCTTAAGTTCAGAGTCATTTTGAACAAGTTCATCAACAACTTTTTGTCCATCATTAAAGTTTCGCTCCATATAATCGATGCGTTCTTCCATCGTCAAATCGAATCGACACAAATCAATGATACAATCTGATATTCGAAATGAAATGACAGACCAAAGATTTCTAGGAACGCTAAGCAATTCCTTTTTTTTCTCAAAGCAATATGCCAAAGAGCCCATGTACCAAACTAGGGAAGCCCTACTGCTATAGAAACTTTCAAATCTATTAATGTATCGTTTGTCCATATAGACCTACCTTGTTTAGTATTCATCAATGTTAGTATTTTTTCGTTTTTCTTTGCGTCTTTCATTCCGCATGAGCATAAAGACCATAAACAACAAGAAGAAACAGTAGCAAAAGAAAAAGAGCGTTCCAAAGTTTTTATCAAATTTACAGTCGAAAATCGAATTGATGGCGATAGATATTATTATAGCTTCTGCGAACGCGCCTACCGAAGCCGCCAACAAACCAGCAAACATGTCTGTAAAAATATCAGAGAAGAAACGGAGAACATAAGATATTCCGACAAACACAAAGATTGAGACTCCCATATACACGCAATCGAAATCAAGGCAGAAACTTTCTACAAACAGCACTGCAATGAGCAGAACTGCCACCACCATGGCTATAATTCTGCTCTTTTGACTTGCCCGCATCGGCAATTTAAGATTTATGATGTTCCGATCCGACATAAGACACCCTTACTGCAATAATAGGAAAGAACGCAAATTCAGTAATATACTAATCCAAATACCAGACTGTTTCAACATTGACTTTCTATAAAAAAAGTGGTATATTAGGGAGGAAAGGTGTTATTTTATGAAACTCATCAGTACAGATTTCTCTAATTTGGGAGAAAAGACCATATACGATTTTGGCGATGACGAAGCCATTGATGAACTTTTGAAGGAGCATAAATCGACTAGAGAACATATTACACGCGATTTTTTCGACACCGCAGATTCGATGGTGCGCTTTAATTGGATGCGTGATTTAGCTAGTATGCTACTGCATGTAGACCCGAATGCGAAAAAATTTTTCAAAGCAGTCGAAAAAGAACTTGACAAATACTTCAAGCATCGCGACAAAATGTTTGCAAAAGGCATTATCATAGATTGAATATTGTTGCCTTATTGATTTTATCAACAATAAAATCAATCCTCTATTTTGTCTAATCCAAATACCAGACTGTTTCAACAGTATCTCCTGCTTCAATATCATCAGGGGTATAATCAACAGATTGCGAGCCGGAACTTTCTGCTAAATCAGCCACCATGTTATAATCTTCCCGACCAACATAAACGTCAATGCTACGTCTGGAGTAATCGACACTTACGATACCGCCTAGTTTATGTCCGAGCGTCATGGCGATCACCTCGGCTTTTTCGCGGGCATCCTTGACTGCCGATTCGAGAATTTGAAGCTTGACATCGTGAGAATCTTTCCTGATAAAAGATATGTTCACTTCGAGTTCAGGCCACGCGGCTCCCAAAGTCGACATAACCTTTGATGTAAGAACACTATCCAAAGGCAACTCAATAGAGAGACTTTGATTCAAATGATATTCGACAAGCCACCGGACTTCCTTGCTAATCCATTCCCGATGTTTACTTATCGAGAAATCTGATGTCTTAAGAGATTCCTTCGGAATATTCAGCTTTTCAAGAGCATCCCTCAAACCTTTGTTACCTAGGGAGGCCTCGTTATATGCCTTTTCATAGGAATCGTGCTTGGAATCTATAGAAAAAGTGAGTCTCGTGGTGTCCGGAGAGATTTTGACAAAGCCCGTCCCCATAACTCTAATAGTTTTCTGATTCTGTTCCATAATAGCCTCCATTTGGTTATACCACAAATATATATTCATAAACTGTCATAAAATGACAATTTATATTTTTTCAAATCTAGTTTCAAAAAAAACGAAAATCTCTTGACATTCACCCCTTGTGGAGTTATATTTATTAGTGCACAAACGTTCTAGTGCTCAAAATTTCAAACACGACGGTTTTACGCTTGTCCGTAGTAAAAAAGGAGTAAAAGATGAAACGAATAAACGTCATGAACCGTGAAATCAAAACAATGCTCGTTAACGGCGTCGATTATGTCTGCATTACTGATATTGCTCGGCAAAAGAATCCTGTGGAGCCTAAGGATGTTGTGAAAAATTGGATGAGGTCAAAAAATACAATAGAATACTTAGGTTTATGGGAAATGTTGAACAATCCCGACTTCAAAGGGGTCGAATTCGACCCCTTTTTAAAAGAAGCTGGTAGCCATTCGTTCACTATGAGCCCTTCTCGATGGATTGAAGAAACTGGTGCAATTGGACTCATTTCTAAAAATGGTGCTAACGGCGGAACTTTCGTGAGCTCTCAAAAATCAACTACCATATCCATACGGACGCCATCAAGCAGAATTTGATTCCGGCAACACTTACAAAGCAACAGATGAGCATGGTTTACGCAAACGAAGCCGATGTTCTAAATGTTGCTTTATTCGGATTTACGGCTAAGGAATGGCGCGATGCACACGCCGATTTGCAGGGCAATGTCCGCGACTATGCGACGGTAAACCAGCTCATATGCCTTTCGAACATGGAATCGTTGAATTCCGTACTGATTAAGGAAGGCTTGCCGCAGCCAGAACGATTGCAAAAGCTGAACCAGATTGCGATTTCGCAGATGACAGTACTGGAATCTATCGGAGAGAACAAGCTTTTGAAATAAGAAAGCCTAGGCTCGTTTGAGCCTAGGCTTTGAGGGGATACGGTATTTCTTTTGTAGTTTACTTGCGCATGACCTTGATGGTCTTGTTCAGGCGAGAGCCGTCGCGGGCCATTCCGCGGACGTTCACTATATAGACGCCCCTACCGAAGGGCTGCAGATCCACCGAAGCGGAACCGTCTGCGGTCAGCACATTCTTGCTGAGCATCGGATTTCTGCCGCTCAAGTCCGTTACACGAATTTGTGCATTTGCGGGAATGCCGTAGAGGCGCACGATGTTATCCGCAACGGTGTAGTGGAAAATTTTCACAGGAGAGAACGTCGCAATCGAAGTCGTCGAAGAATCCGTTGCCGTCGAATCGTCCGCGGCAACAGATGTCGTGTCGTTTTCGTCTTGTCCGCCCTGCGAAACATTCACGGCAAGTCCTTGCGTCACGCCGATGTAGCGACTAAAGGTATCGCCCGCATTGTCCTTCAGCGTAAACTGCACGTAGCCCGCACCTGCAAAGCTGTCGGCGAGTTTCACCGTCAACCTGGAACCGCTCACGGTCGCCGTCACGCCGCTCGGGGCCGACACGGTGTAGGTTCCGCCGTCGTAACCGCGGGTAAACTGCGAAAGGTCTATCACCTGGGTTTCGCCCTTCGCGAAGGTGTAGTGCGCGCGGGCCATCCATTCCAGGTAGCGTTCCAGTTCCGTCCAGCCATCGCCCAGGCGGTCCCTGTTCGCTTCGCTAAAGTCACCGCTCTTCGATTTCGGATTATAGCCATACATGTTTTCCCACCAGTCCGGAAGCCCGTCCAAATCGCTGTCGTAGTCGTCGGCCCGGATTTCGCTCGGGTAAGGTTCCCAGCCCTTGATGTTCGCCGTATCCTTCACATCGGTTTCGCGGTCGGGAATGCCCGCCATGCCACCCACGGACCCCTTCATGCTGTAGGTTCCGTTCTTGGTCTCGTTTATCACGCGGGTGTCGTGATTGTCAAGTACCGGCATGCGCTGGCCCACATCGCTCAGCACATCCTTGTAGGCGGCCTTCGCGCTCTGGACTGTCGCATACGAGGCAAAGAAGGGCTTGCTGTTCCAGGGTTCCCAATCCAGCACCTGCCCGCCGGAAAGCGAATACTCGCGACCGCAATTGTCGTTGGTGCCGTCGCAGGTGAACTTGCCGCCCGCAGCCTCGAGAATATTGTTGTGGTAGTAATACGCCTGCGAGCCTTTGCCCGTACCTTCGAACTGCGCGCGCAATGTATAGCCGTGCAAGGTAGTGGCGGCGCCCTCCTTGTAGTAATTGCCCACGAAGTTCACCTCGTGCGCACCGCCATCGGTCACGCGGCTCACCCAGTTATAGACAACGTTGTTGAATATGTCGAGGCGACCCGCATAGTAGCCGTTCCCGTCGAGGCCACCGCCCAGGCTCCAGTTGCGGCCCGCATTGTGCGCAAGCAGGTTGTGGTGGAAACTGCCGATATCGCCGCCGATAGTCGCCGCATACCCGTGTCCCGTCCCGACAGGGTAATTCTGGTGGTCCGCAATGTTCAGCGCTTCCGAAATCAGCGTGCGCTGCAGCGTGAGATTCTTGCCGCCTCGGCTACTGAAGGCTTCGTCAATCGTCCAGCTGATACTCGCATGGTCCAATATGCTGTGGTCGCCGCCGGTGAGCCCCATACCGTCGTAGGTGGCGCCGTAACCCAGGCGCACGCGCATGAAGCGGATGACCATGTCCTTGCCCGTGAACCCGATGGGGGCACTCTTGATGGTAATACCCTTGCCAGGAGCTGTCTGCCCCGCAATCGTCACGTAATCCTGATTGCAGACCAGGCGCGATTTCAGCTGGATCATTCCCGACACCTTGAACACGATGGTACGCGGGCCAATTTCTGCCGTGCACGCCTCGCGCAAGGAGCCTGCACCGTCATCGTTCAGGTTCGTCACGTACACCACCTTGCCGCCGCGGCCACCCAGGGCGTTGCGGCCATAACCTTCGGCACCCTCGAACGCGACGCGGCCCGGCTTGAACGACCATACATTCCCTGCCGTGACCGTTCCGTTCGCATCGACTTCATCGATGCGCCAGTAGTATGTCTGGAGCGGAGTCGTACCGCTCACCTTATACGAACTGCCGGATTGTTCACCCTTGTAAACCGCAGTGTTCGAAGGCGTTGCCGCAAGCACAGTCGCCGAATCCGTCCCGAAATAGACGCGATGCTTTACGGCCGACTTCGCCGCCGTCCACGAAAGCGTCAGCGCCCCGCTTTCGTGCGGAGCGTGATAATCTAAATCCGCAGGCGAAGGCCCTGTCGCCTGTGCCGCCGCATTGGGCACATTCAGTTCAAAGCCGTTCAGGGTAACCGTTCCCGTATTCAGCTTTATCGCGGTCGAAGCGCCCGTACCGCTTACATTAAAAGTCACGTAGGCAATCGCCGCCTCGCCTGTCGAGAGCGCACGATTCGTGGGCTTGACCGACGTCTGCTTCGAGTTGTTCACGTAGACATCGATGCTGTTGCTTGCCGCCGTTCCATCGACATTGTTCAGGTACAAAAGGAGGCTGTGCGTCCCTGCCGCAAGATTTGAGAAGGTGAGCGTAATCGCCCCACCGCCTTCGACCATCACGCCGTCGCACACAAGGCGCGCATAGCTCGGGGACTGCACCCCGGCCTTGTACCAGTTGGCCTTGAGGTTCGCGCTTCCGGCGACATTCACCTTCACGCCCGAAAGCGTCGTGTCCTTCGAAGCGACACCCGAAACCACCCAGGGCACGTAATTCGGTTCCGTAACCTCGCTCGAATTGCGGCCGCTCATGTCAAAATCGACCTTGATGACGGGCGATGCGGCAAAGGCAAGCGCCGCCGAGAGGCCCAATACGCGAATAGAATTCAAACATCCCATACAAAACTCCTTTCTGCCCTCAAAAATACCCTCGGATTTGCTCCGGGGGTAGGGTAAAAGAAATTTCCAGTTGTCCGCGGACTACGGCGGGCACCAGCGGTGCAAAAAAAACGCCCCGGCTTCCGCCGGGACGTATCGTTTAGTTAGGAAACTACCGTTCTACTCTTACCTGCACCGCATTCTGCATCGTGCGACCTTTGAACTTGACACGGACCATGTAGACGCCCTCGGGGAGAGCCCTGATTTCGCGGGACAAGTCAGACGCTCCTGCCGGAACATTTCTTGCAAGGCGCGCCACCTGGTGGCCAGTCATGTCAAAGAAATCCACCTGGGCATACCCCGATTCGCGGGCAATCAGCGTACCATCTGCAAGATTCAGGTGTATTCCGGCAGCAACGCGAATGTTACCTGCAAAGTCGTCTTCTGCAGTGTAATCGCCACGGGTAAGCCCCGTCGTTTCCGAAGAGTCTCCCGCTACTTCAGCGCTCAAGGTGTCTATCGCCGAGAGTTGCGTCGAATCCTCAAAAAGCACCACGCCTTCGACATCAAAACCGATCTGATCGATGTTCGGTGCACCCGCCTCTTCCAGCGATTTCAGATAAAGCACATTCAACCCCTTCTGGAGCGAAACACCCACCGAGACGCTATCCCAGGTATCCCAATCGGCAGTGGGCTTGAACGTCAGCGAACCGACCAGGTCTTCATTCATCTTCACCATAATGCGACGCGTATCCGTTTTGCCGTGGGCGTAGCGCAGCACCATCGTTGCATTCTTGTATTCCTTCGGCGAAACCAGGTGGTAAATGCCGTAGCTATCGAGACTGTTTTCGAAATCGTAGAATCCCGTTCCGCGGAAATTCTCGTGGTTGTCGGCAAAGGCTCCCTTTGCATCGGTCGGTACCGCCGCCTCGATATCGCTCCGAACCATAAGAGGAGCAGGTCCCGATTCCACGACACTCAGGATGGTGAATTTTCCGTTGCGAGTCGCTTCGCCAAAGTCAGCATTCCCGCCTTTCGTCGTAATCGTATAGGTAAACTCGCCCTCGACAACGGGAGTCCCGCTAAAATAGAGCGATGATGTCGTCGCATTCCACACGGCCGTCACGCCTGCCGGGAGCCCGTCAACATTCGCCCCATCCGCATGCTGGATCGCGAAGGTGAACGGGACAATCGAATCACCCTTCACAATCACCTGGCTCGAACTACCTGCGCCCTGCTTGACAATCGCGGCCGCCTTCGGCGTGTTGTCGCCTATCAGCACGATGTCCGGCTTCGGGAACTTGCCCTTGTTGCCATGCAGCCAAAAACCCAGATGCGGCGGCTGGTTGTAGGCGGTATTCTGCCAGCTCATGCCATTGCGATAAACCGGGTCGTGCGCAAGCGTGTACATGCGATGTTCGGTAGGCGTGGTTGTCGTGTAAATGTAAAGCTTGGAGGCTCCATCGTGCAAGATGACTTCCTCGCGCCAGTCGCCCAGAATGTCACCGCTGAAATTCGGTGTCGCCTTGGTGGTATTGCAGCTGTTGCCCTGCATCTGGAAAAGCGTATTGCTCTGTTGCTTTGCATGGTCCCACTTGCTGATGGTCGTATTGTCCAACAATTCGTCAAGCAGGTCACCATCCCAGTAGATACGGAAGTTGTAGGCGGGACGCTTGTCGGCCTTCCAGATTTTTCCCTTAGCCGTATAGGTGTTCCAGTTTGCAGCAGACCAGAGCTCATGTCCGCGGCTGTTGGAATCGACGTCGCCCGCGACACCGCGCCCGTTATCGCCCGAACTGGTTTCGTAGAAAAGCACCTTGCCAGTACGTGCGTCGTGCAAGTTGTAGCCGTAGGGCTTTTCCTCGTGGACCTGCCAAACCTCGAGGCCGTCGTTATCGGGGTCCAAATCGCCAAAGTGGATTGCATCACCGTGACCGTAACCTACACGGTACATGAACTTGCCATCGTGATCGATAGCGCAGTTACCCTGCATGATTTCATCAAATCCGTCGCCATCCACGTCACCCGCCGAAAGGTTATGGTTTCCCTGCCCGTAGCATTCCTTGCCGCTCGTCGCCGAATTGTGGTACCAGCGTTGCGTCAGCGATTTTCCGTCCCAGTCGTAGGCCGTGAGCGCCATGCGCGTGTAATAGCCGCGCTGGAAAACCATGCTCGGTTTCTTGCCATCGAGATAGGCATTTGTCGCAAGGAAGCGGTCGACGCGGTTCCCGTAACTGTCGCCCCAGTTCTTTACCGTACCGCGCCCTGGATTATAGGCGACGGTCGCCATTTCAAGTCCCGTTTCGCCGTTGAAAACCGTGAGGTATTCGTCACCGGTCAGAATGTATCCACTCGAATTGCGGTAATCGCTGGTATGTGCCGCATTGGCCGCTGCGCCCTTGCTCAGGTACTTTCCGCTGGCATCCTTCGTTCCCGGCGCAGTCTTTACGGCAAGTTCCGCCTTGCCGTCGCCATCGTAGTCACCCACGAGCATCTGCGTGTAGTGCGCCCCCGCACGGATGTTTACGCCTAGGTCGATGCGCCAAAGTTTTTTGCCGCTCATCTTGTAACAGTCAATGATGACGTTGCCCGTCTTTCCCTTCTGGGAATTGTCCTTGGAATTGCTCGGATCCCACTTGAGAACCAACTCGAACTCGCCATCACCATCCACATCACCCACGGCAATATCGTTGGGACTGTAGGTGTAGTCGCTACCGCCTGCAGGCCTGTCCAGGTTCACTGTCAAGAACTGCTCGCCCCACACGGGTACGGCATCGTCAGATGCAAGTTCCTTGCCGTTTATGACAGCCTTTACGGAATACCTGCTCGAGGTTGTCCCTTTCGCGTCGGTATAGTTGCTCGCCTGTGTCCCGCTGAGGCTCGCGATTTTCTCGCCATCGCGGTACAGGTTAAAGCCCGTCTCGGAGCCCTCGGTCCCAAGGACGCGCCAGCTGAGGAACACGCCACCGCCGGTCTTAACCGCCACAAGCCCGCGGTTCAGCCATTCCATCTGGCGAGCCGCCTGCGACATGCCCACTCCAAGCGCGAGCGAAAGCCCAAACATCCACAACTTTTTCATCATCCAATCCTTTCTTTGAATTACAGGCCCCGCACCACCGGGAACCTGCACCTATAATATATCTCCGGCACTCCAAATAGTACCTTCACCACCACACTTCCGGTTGTCCATAGACAACGGAGGGAAATAATTTTCCATAATCTTTATAAAAAAAAACGCCCCGACATTCGTCGGGACGCCTTGTTTGGTATTGAAAACTACTTTGCGAATGTCGGTTGAATTGCCTTGCGGTTACCTGCACGTAGCGCATTCACCGAGCGACCGTTCACGTAGAACAGGCGTCCCGGCTGCTGCATATTCGGCCTGCGTTGCGGAAGCGGGCACACAAACGTCGTCGAATCGCCCGCAGAAATTTCCGTAGAATCCGCAATCGAATCGACCGGCGCAACCGATGTATCGACCGGAACGACAATCGGCGTTACAGCGGTATCCTTCAGCGTGGTATCGACCGGCACTATAACAGGCGGCACATAGCCGTATTCGTACGCACCCAAATCCGGAGCCTTGCCCTCGTACTTGAGCCCCACATTCACGCCCTTGTCAATCATCTGGCTGTTCTTTGCGAGCTTCAGGAAGTCGATATCCGGAAGGCTACCGTCGGCCTGGCGCGGGCCGAAAGCACCACCGAGAGGCCCGAGTTCCTTGCCCGTCACGGTCATGCTCGGGTCAGAGACACTCACGAAATCCGATTCCTTCGGGGTGATGTTCAGGTTCCAGGTATTGTATTCGCCCGCCGCATATTCGCCGCCAATGTAGGCCGTCTTGTTCGGGAAGGCGATATTATTCTTCATCACGTGAGCCTTGCTGCCCTTGAGCACGACGCCATCGGTGCGGTTGTCGTTTGCATCCCAGGTGCTCGCCCACATGTTGAACGCCGTGCCGTTCATATAGGCCGTATTGTTGAACCAGTCGTTACCGCCGCTGCTGTGGTTCGCGTAAAAGCCCGACGCCTTGTTTTTCCAAGCAACGCAGTTGCGGATGGTATGGCGCACACCCGTCTTGCTGCTCCCCGCCTTGAAACCGTTTCCGTTGCCATCCTTCGGCTTGCCGGTTCCATAGTTGCTGTAGCCGTGGCCCATCGCCCAGCTGTTCTCGATAACCACCGGGAACTCCTGGCTAATAAAATCCCAGCCGTCGTCGCTGTTCCACCAGGCACGGCACCCGATGAACTTTGTCGTATCGCCGCTAGTCTGGTAATGTACGCCGAAGCCATCGGCATTCTGTCCGTCGCCCTGGCGCCCGTTGGGGTCGTAATTGTCGTGACTGTCGCAGTTCAAGAACAGGTGGCCGCCCGCACTCCCCGTGCCGCGTTCGTTCACGAAGAATCCCGAACCGCCGTTATGGTGGCTATCCATCAGTTCCAAGAAGATATGCTTGCTGCGTGAAATGTACACGCCCACATTAGATTCACCCTTCATGGGCACGTTCTTGACTTCGAGCCCTTTCAGGTGCAGGTACTGCGCCTGGATAAGGATACCCGAAGTGTACCTTACGTTGTTCGAACCGTTGGCAATCGGCATCTTGCTGAAGTCAATGACCGGTTTTTCGCCCGGGTACGCGAGGTAATGAATGCGCTTGTTATCACTTGAACCGCTCTTGGTCAGGTGAATGCCCGCGAACATGTTGTCGTTTTTCACATAGTTCGTGTCCGTATGCAGGTAGGTTCCGCCGCGAATCCAGACGGTATCGCCCGCGTTCACCACGGAATTCGCCTTGTTGAGGGTTGCAAAGGGGCTGTCCTTCGTTCCTTTATTCGTATTTTTTCCGTCGGGGGCCACATAGTAGGTCGCCCCGAAAGTTTCCGCAGCAGCCAAGGCAATCACGGCCGCACACAACACGCGCTTCATTTTCATACCTCGCCTCGTCCTGTTACTTTGTATATACCCTGATTCTTGACGCGCGGTTCTTCAATGCACCCGCAGAACGCCCGTTCACTAGGAAGTTCCGGCCACCGTTACGGAGCGTATTGCTGCGCACAGGGATCCGCTGGAGCACCGTCGTGCCGCTGTCGCCCACCACCGAGTCGCCGGGATTGACAGGGACCACCGCATTCTTATTCACGAACTCGATGCGGTCGATATTCGGGCCGCCATCCTTCGTGAGCGAGGCGATAGTGATGGCACTTGCTCCCGCAGGCAACCTGAGCGTCACCACGCTCGAATCCCACGTTTCCCAGGCACCCGTCGATTCGAAGTCCACCGATTCCACCTGCACCTTGCCGTTCACCGCGACACTTACCGGACGATTTGCCGTAGAGCCGTTCGCAAAGACAATCTTCACGTCCTTATCGCCCTCGTCGGCAGCAACCACGGAAAGCGTCAGCGAAGAACCCACCTCGTTATCAAGATTCGCGTAGCCCTTGCCCGAAAAGCCCTCGTGCGTCGACTCGAGAACCGTCTTGTTGAACACGCCGTTTTCTGCCTCGTAGCGCAGGGAGTCCTTGCCCACGAACTTGAAGGTCGCACCCAGGTTCACATCCTTGCCGAGACTTGCCACCGTGTATTCCTTGCCGTTACCCGTGTTGTCGCCGGTCCACGCCACGAATTCCCAGCCCTCCTGCGGCACGGCGGTAAAGGTCACCTTGCTCCCTTCCGCAATTTCACTACCCTCGATGCTCTGCGCAATCGAGCCGCCGTAAGCGACCGTCGTCTTCACGTTGTACTTCTTTACGGCCTTGCCGACCTGCACCCAGTCCGGGAGCGTCGCGCTATACTTCTTCGCAATGTCGCGCAGTTCCCTAAGGCGCGCATTCGCCGTATATTTCTGGCCGTCGCGATCGAACATCGGCTTGTTGCTGTAGCGGGTCGGCTCCCACACGAAGGTTCCCCAGCCCAGGTCGCCAAATTCATAGAACACCGAGTTCACGAGGGCCGTGCGTTCGCCCGTATATTCGCAGCTCAGCACCGCCTTCTTGTTCTTGACTACGAGCCCGAACATGTCGCGCCAATCCTGCCCGTTGTTCGTGGTACCGTAGGTGGAACCGCAAATGGCATCGTAGTCGATGTTCGCGTGAATCTTGTTGTACCAATCAGCAAAACCCTTCTCGGGGCGCGGCTGGCCATGCTGCATCACAATCTTGATGGAAGGATCCGTCTCGCGCACCGCACGCACGCCCGAATTGATGATATTCGCGAAGTCCGCCGTCTTGCTCAGCGAAACGCCCGCCACCTTCGAGTTGATTTCGTTCCCCACCTGCACCATGTCGGGGCGCAGCCCCGCCTTCATGAGCGCATCCATGGTCGTCTTCACGTGGTTATAGGCGAGCTTGCCCATCTCGGCATTGCTCTTGCCCGCCCACGAGGCCGGAACATTCTGGTGGCCGATGGATGCCCACGTGTCGCTCATGTGGAAATCCAGGAAGAATCCCATGTTGTGCGCCTTGATGCGCTTGGCGAGCGCAATGGTATGTTCCAGGTCGCACCAGCACACGTTGGAATTTGCACCGGAGTAACTCTCCTTGGCGTAGCCGATGCACGAATTCACGAAGGTGCGCACGCGGATAAAGTTGATTCCATGATTCTGCAGGATATCAAAGAGGTCCTGCTGCTTGCCGTTATCGTAGTATTTCGCCCCCAAGGACTCGTCTTCGAGCACCCACGAGACATCGACACCCACGATATACGGGCGCGCAAGCGCCGCAACCGCCACGGCACCCAGAACCAGCGCCGTTTTCCTGATGATTTTTCCCAATCCAAACATCCTTCACTCCTTTGTTTTTTGTTAGCACCTTGTTGTACTATAAATTGTACTACAATTTTCTATAAATATAACTCTTTTTACTACAAAGCGTACTATATTTTTTGAAAAAATTTAAAATTGGCGATTTTAAACGAAAAATGAGGATTTTTCAATTCCCAATGCGAATAGGCTTACCCGTAAACAAGCCCTAGCGCGATGGCGAGCAGGCTGAGTACCGCAATCTGCTTGACGATGGCGAAATTTTCACGGTCGAACATGCTTTACCTCAGCTCGATTTTCTGGATGCGGCCGCCGAGCCTTACCACGTATGCGCCGGGAGCAAGGTTCTTGACCACGACTTGCGCGGCGTGCCCGCGGGCAACCACCATGCCGTGCAGGTTCATCAGGGCGTAATCCGCAGCCTGCGAGAACCGCAACCCATCTGCGCGAGAAACCCCGACAACCCGCGCTCTGAAATTCACGGGCGTTATGGCCAGTGACGTAGTTTCTGCGGAACTGCTCGACACGTCCTCGCTGGAGGAACTTGACATCAGTTCAGCGGTCCCTGAGCTCGACGCATCCTCGCTGGAAGAACTATATGCAGATTCGTCGCCCATATATTCAAACTTGAACGACTGATTCTGCGTCCCGGTCTGTTTCCACACGACAAGCGGCATTCCCGCCTCCGTAGAGATGTTCAGGACATCGCCCAGGTATTCACTTGCGGTATCCGCATACAGGCGGTAACCGTCATCCACATTAAAGTTCTCGATGACAATGCGGTTTTCGGTTTCGACGGTCCTTGCGGTATCAAGCAGGTTTCCCTTTCCGAACGAAAGGTACTTCCCCGTTTCGATGTTCCTGAGCGTGTAGGTGTAACCGACGATTCTTTTGAGCGCCCACAACTGCGATTCGCTTTCTTCAGAATCCATCTGGATTACCGCGGAAGCTGCATCTTCGAGACTCAGGCCGCTGTGCCGCGCCTTGATGCGGTAAACGCCATCCCTGATTGGCGCGTGGTCAACCTTCTTTACGCCCGCATCGGTCATGGTGATATTCGCGATGGTTGAGTCGTTTTCGTAGTAGGCATAGTCCACGCACAGCGCACGGCGGAAGCTGCCACCAATCGCGCCCGTATGGTATATGTAATACCACTGGTTATGGAATTCGACGAACGCCTGGTGGCTCGTATTGGAATTCTTGTTGTAGCCGACAATGACCTTGGAATTGGATACGGGCCCCGTCGGGCTTTTCATGGTCGCCTGGCCAATGCGTTCTTCCCAGCCGTAGGCATACGTCAAAAAGTAGTAGCCGTTCCTTTTATGAACGTACGGAGCCTCGGTAAAACTGGGCGGCGTCACGTTGAACATGCTGCCTTGCAGTTCGACCATGTTTTCCTTGAGCCTGTAGCCCATCACGGCGCCGTTGCCCCAATAAATGTAGGCCAGCCCGTCGTCATCGATAAAGACGGTCGGGTCGATATCGTAATTCACGCCGCTATTCGCAGCAGTCATGTCGCTGGTAATGAGCGCCTTGCCGATGGCATCCTTGTACGGGCCGGCCGGATGGTCCGCAACCGCGACACCAACTGCAAAGTCCCTGCCGTCGTGCACGGTCACGTACCAGTAGAACTTGCCGTTCCGTTCGATAGTCTGGCTCGCCCAGGCACTGCCGCGTGCCCACTTGAACGACTTGATAGAAAGCACGGCCCCGCGATCCACCCAGGTATCCATATCTCCCGAAGAGAATATGTGCCAGTCGTTCATTATGTAACCTTCGTGACCGGCGGGCGCCTCGTCATGTCCCGTGAAGATATACATGGTATCGTTGTAAACGAGCCCTGCGGGGTCTGCCGTGAACATATTCGTGACAA